>WTAG01000351.1 GCA_013139755.1 Methylomarinum sp.
AAAATTAAGCCATTACATAAAGCGGCTTGATTTGTCTTGGTGGGATAAATTGACGTTTACCCTAATTTAGCCCCACCATTTAATGCCATCACGGCGTGACTACTTAGTGCACCAAAACTCATGGCTGAAATATTTAGCAGGCTGGCATGATAAGGTAGTTTACAATCAGTGCCACCAATCCAGACCCGTAAATCTATATCTATTTCAGAAATGCTTGTAGCGGCTAATGAATGCGCAATCCACTCGTAGCCAACCCGATAAACATCAAACTTTGTGCCATAAGGCACAGAATCCATTTGTTTTTTAGAGCGTTGGTAGACAACAGAGCGAAACACGCGATTAATGGGAGAGCCATCCAAGTCAGATTCAATAAAATATTGCTGAATCATTGGGCGCATATCTTCCATCAGCCAGCGGATATGAACTAATATTGGATAGTTTCTCCAAACGGTATGCTTTGTTTGTACGATGTCATAAATACCTAACAGTATAAAGGGTATGATAAATACAAGAACCCAAAGGGTAGGCGGGTATAGGTAAGCTATACCACCACAAAGAAAAATGATTAGCAGACTGATTAATAAAAATTTGTTGATCATTTTTATTAGGCCCTGTGGAGGTTTAAAAGTGAAATGTCTTCAGCAATGATGTTTAGAAAACAGGTATTTATTTAATGCATAATCCAGACTCCATTTTCCCGCACCAGCAAACAGTAGTGGTATAAACATAATCAGGTAAAGTAACGGTAATTTAAAATTACCATGTCCTTTGTTTGTAATTGCGTAGCCTTGCCAGAGTTCTGATAAAGTATTCCAGTCACTAGACCAATGCACGGTATTGATTGCAACCAGAGTTAATACAACGAGTGCTAACGTAAAAAACCGAGTACCTAAGCCTATCAACAAAGCAATAGCACCGATCAGTTCAAACCAAGTGCCCATTGCCCAAAGCATATCATTAGATAAAAGGTTAAATGGAACGGGGAAGGTAATGTGTTCAAACCAATTATCACCTTCAAACTTCATGATGCCTGCTTCCCAGAATTCATAGGCTAGAATTAAGCGTAATAAAAAAGGTGGAAACTGGTTTGCACTGTTGTCTAGAAATGCAATGATTTTTTGATAAACCGATTGGTAAATGTTTGTCGTTGCAGAATTTGAGCTGCTATGGGTATTTGTATCGGATAGACTGTTATTCATTCTGTGCGCCTATAATAATGTGTTGTTGTTCTAGTTGGTTGAATATGTCAGTGCCAAAAGGCAAAATAGTTTCATGGTCCCCATAATGCATTTCAGCAGCTAACTCGAGTAATGCCTGCTCACCTGTACTAAACCCTTCCTGTGTTAACTCAATCAAACGGGCTGTAACGGTATTCACTTCTATAAACTGAACATTGTCATCGCTGTCTCTTAGACCTGCCAAAATAATGGCTTCTTGGCTATATGGCCCAGAACGAGACTCCCAATCCTTCCAATAAGGATCAGATGCCGTGATGTTTTGTACAGGGTAATGGTAATGCAATAGATGAAGGACTGGATTGAATGCAGGAATGACATTTAAAATGTCTTCTTTAATTGGAAAGCAAGGTTTGGAGCGTGTCGCTTTTTCTGTTTCTATAACTAATTCCATCCATTCATAATGAGCCAATTCAATAATAAATTCTGGCAACACTATTGCGGTTTGTTCATTCATTAGGTAGTCAACAAATTCATCAGGTATTTCACGATACAGTGGTGATTGACATCGATGGTCTTTGATGAATGATTGAATCAGTTGTGTCCAGCGTTTAGCCCCTAATAATTCACAGCTAATAGGAAAACAATTGTCCAAACTGCCCTCTATTTTACTGAATAAAAGCTTTGCGTAGATGCTACTGCTTTTGGGTAATGATTCTGGTACGGTTTCGTTTTCTAGGGGATGACGTAAATAATCAACAAACTGATGCTGATATTGCTGAAACTCAGGCTGGGAATCTTTAGACGTTGAAATTACAGTTGATAAACTCATAGTAACCTCCTAAGCGATTTTTCTAAGATGTTGAAGCGTCCACTGATTTTGATAATCAGCAATTTTCTCAACTTCTGTGACTAGTTTTGCTAAAGGAGGGATATTAAAATCTCGTTCCAAAAGCGTAGGGAATAAGCCAAATCGGTCATAGGCTGTTTCCAGTAGGTTCCAAACGGGATCAATCACATCTTGCCCATGACTATCAATAATCAAATTAGGTGACTCTTGATCATGCCCAGCCACATGACAATAAACGATTCTTTCACCCGATAAACCCAATAAAAACTGTTCTGCATCATAGCCATGATTAACGCTATTGACGTAGATGTTGTTAACGTCCAAATGTAGCCAGCAGTCCGCTTCGTCAATAACTGCATTAATAAAATCTAATTCATCCATGTCAGAAATTGGCGATGCTGAATAATAAGAGGCATTTTCAATGGCGATATGACACTCTAGAATATCCTGTGTACGACGGATGCGTTTGGCAACGTAATGAACCGCTTCTTCAGTAAACGGAATTGGCAATAAATCATACAAATGGCCATTATCCGCACAATAACTTAAATGTTCGGTATATAACTGAATGTGGTGTTCAGCCATAAAGTCCTTAATGCGTAATAAAAACGCTTCATCTAAAGGATCAGGCCCACCGATAGAAAGCGATAAGCCATGTGCAACAAAAGGATAGCGCTCAGTAAACCAGCGAAAATCCTTGGCTCTTTTACCCCCTAAATCAAGATAATTTTCGGGGGATATTTCAAAGAAATTAATGGATTCAGGTACAGACTGCATCAACGGCAGCATATGCTCCCGTCGAAGACCCAGTCCAGCACCGTTAAGTTGTGGTCTATTCATAACGGGAGCCTACTTAAAAAAGTTGAATTATGTTTGAGGTGCAGCCATTTTATCGCCGCACTTTCCTTCGCTGCATTTACCTTCTTTCATTTTTTCCATGCTGCCACTACAGCCACCTTCCTTCATTTTCATTGAATCACCGCATTTTCCCTCACCACATTTACCGTCTTTAGATTTTTCCATTTTGCCGTTACAACCTCCTTCTTTCATTTTGTCACCACATTTACCATCGCTTCATTTGCCTTCAGCGCCTTTACCCATGCCTTCAGCTAGTTGAATGGCAGTGCTGGTTTTTTGCATGGCAAAAGGATTTTCAGAAGCTTGTGCGACAGGTGTGGATAATAAAGAAACGGCTACGGCACCGCCAAAAGATGAAATTAATTTAGTTTTAGTCATGATGATTCTCCAAAATAGTGTGATGAACAAGTAAATGATAATTTGTTCAGTGATTTATTAATCCGAAACTTTGCTAAGTAACAGAACACAAGGTATTGATTTCACAAGGGGTACAGAATAAGGGGAATATACATTCTGCAACCACCGCATCCTTGTAGTTTAAAAAACCTTCGCTTGATAAAGGGAAGAGGGGTGCCAAGGTTTTTTATATTCCTGTGAAACCAATAGCTTGTGTCCTGCTGATCACTTAAAAAACTACAGAGTTAGCTATTTGTCAGTAGTCTCTCGACTGCTTACATGGGGTTAGTCGATGACAAGGCGGTTTCCTTACAAATAAAAAAATAGATTACATATAGCAGGAGACCTTTGCACAAAGAGGTATATATCCCCCGTTGAACCAATAGTCAATTTTTTTAAATTTATTGCTCTTTAAAGGAGCAATATTCTCTGAAAAAACACGGTTATT
>WTAG01000158.1 GCA_013139755.1 Methylomarinum sp.
AATATTTTGAATTATAAAATTAACTGGCAGAGCAACTGGCAAGCAATAAATAAATGATGTGCTGGCTACAGATAAAATAGATAGCGAGAGATTGTGCCATTGTCCGGAAAACAGATTAATAAAAATCAGGTGTCTGGTAATCCATAAAGGATTAAAAAAAGCCGCAGCCATTAACATCCGTTTAAAAGCATTGCTATAGCCGGGTTGATTAAAGCGTTTGTCCAGCCAGCTAAAATAGCTGGGAATTTCTATGGCATACAGTGTTCCGCCTAACAGTAACATGGCTAACATACGAGGGTAATATAATTCATTACTGATTAGCGTCGCTATACTGTCGCCTGCACAATAAATCAGGCCACCAGACATTACGTTTTTAAGGCTTAGGTGTTGCATTACTCTGGCTATACAGGGCAAGTAGCACTTTTTCTGTTGTCATGGGAGCGGAAAATATTGTTTGGTAATCAGGATTAAATGCTTGTATCGCTTTAGTTAAAGCAAAATAAGCAGCAATGCCATACATAAAAGGCGGTTCACCCACGGCTTTGGAGTTTAATAAACCAGCGGCGTTATCACTGTTAGGCAAGAATTTTACCTGAATATTGGGGGCAGAATAAATATCGGGTATCTTGTAATTCGTCAGGTTATTGTTTAATAAACGGCCTAGTGAGTCATAACTAATTTCCTCCATGGTCACCCATCCTATCCCTTGTATAACGGCACCTTCAATTTGGCCTAAATCTATATTAGTCGCAAGGCTTTTACCTGCATCATGTACAAGTTTGACACTGTCAATGTGATAACGTCCACGTAGGCAATCAACTGAGACTTCTACGGCAGCATAACCATAGACATGATAAGCAAAAGGTGTACCGGTGTTGGTGCTATTGTCGAAACCTAAGTTAGCTGTTGCATAATGCGCTTGAGCAGATAAACCACAGCGAGCAAGATAGGCTTGAGTGACTAATTGATACCAATTTAAACCGCTATGTTCTCCTTTTACAAAGACGCTTTCATTTTGTATTTGCACAGTACTGGCATCTTTTATTTTAAGCAGTAAGGCTGCTTGTTGTTTTAGGCGGTTTAGAATCTGTAGACTGGCTAATCGTGCGGCTTGTCCATTAATATCTGCCCCAGTACTGGCTGCCGTTGGGGACATATTGGGAATGCGCGAGGTATTGGTGCTTTCAATTTTTATCCGTTCAGTCGAAATACCAAAAGTTTGTGCGACAACACGCTGTATTTTAAATTTAACATTCTGTCCCATTTCCACAGCCCCGGTGCTGACACTCACACTGCCATCAGTATAAACATGCACCAGTGCATCGGCTTGATTCAAAAACCTTGCGGTAAAAGCAATACCAAAGCAAACAGGCATTAATGCCAGGCCTTTTTTTTGCAGGGTATGAGTGGCATTGAAGCGATCAATATTCTGTTGTTGCAGTAATATTTTATATTGCTGTTCCAGCAAAGTTCTACATGATGTCAGAGTGCAGTTTTTAATGCTCATGCCATAAGGAAAATGCTCCTCATCTTGCAGTAGATTAGCTTGTTGAATGATGGCCGGGTCAACTCCCATTAGCTGTGCTGCTTTGTAGATAGCCGATTCCAGAACAAACAGTGCTTGTGGCGCACCAAAACCACGAAAGGCAGTATTAGGTGGTAAATTAGTACGACAACTGACAGCTGTTGCATAGAAGTTGGGGATAAAATAAGCATTACCGGCATGAAACAGAGTACGTTCCAGTATGGCTAATGATAAGTCAGCAAAGGCCCCTGCATTTTGATAAAACTGCACCTGATAAGCCAGAATTTTACCCTCATTATTCAAGCCTATTTTAAAGTCAGCACTGTAAGGGTGGCGTTTACCAGTAAAGCTCATATCCTCTTCCCGGCTTAAATGCAGTTTAACAGGATGCTGTGTGTATTGAGCAGCCAATGCAACCATGACCGCCCAGCAGGTTGCCTGTTCTTCTTTGCCGCCAAAGGCTCCTCCCAGACGCAACACATCCACTTCAATAAAGTGTATTGCACAGCCTAAAACTCTGGCGGTAATTCGTTGCACCATGCTGGGAGACTGGGTGGCAGAAATAATTTTTAGTTGTGAATTTTCCAATGGGTATGCAATGGCAACCTGGGTTTCCAGATAGGCATGTTCCTGAGCACCTGTCTCTACCTGTCCTTCCACGACAAAATCACAGTGTTGCCAGGTATTATCGACATCGCCCATAGAAAAACAGCGGGCAGGGGCAATGTGTTGATTAAGTTTATCTGCAATTCGAGCATCAAATACGGCATCTAATATTTCATAATCAACCATACATAATTGACACGCCTGTCTGGCTATTGCAGCAGAATCTGCAACGATTAAGGCGATGGGCTGCCCCAGATAACATACTTCAGTTTCAGCGAGTAGCACCTCATCCTCTGCCACATTGCCAATCTGATTACGACCTTTAATGTCATTAAACGTTAATATTGCTTTTACGCCAGGCAGAGCCTGTGCCTGGCTGAAGTCACTGGCTTTAATACGTCCATGGGCAATCGTGCTAACTAAGGGGAATATATGCAAGGTATCGGCAGTTAAGCTGAGGTCATCGACAAACCTGGCCTGGCCTCTTGCGTGTAATTCGCTGTCTTGTTGTTTCATCGGAAATCCTGCCACTGCAACCGGTCGGGTAATAACTTTAAAAAATGAGTGATCAGTAGTTGTTTGAATAGTAAGCGTTTATAAGTGGCTGAGCCACGGCTATCACTTATGGGACTGATTTCTGTCTGAGCAATGACTATAGCCTTGTTAATTATCTCAGCAGTGATGGCTTTTGTTTGTAGAAAGTGACAGGTTTTTTTTAAATAAAGGGGGGTGGCGGCTACTCCTCCCGCAGAGATATGGATAGTTTTAATCCGATCATCCAGTAATTCAATAGACATAGCCGAATTGACGCTGGCAATATCCAGATGCGTGCGTTTGCTGACTTTTTCAAAACTGAATTTTAATGGGGAATCTGCACAAAAAAACTGAATATCTA
>WTAG01000175.1 GCA_013139755.1 Methylomarinum sp.
ACCAGATGTTCGAACTAATCGCTATATGGAGTCTGTGGGAAATGAAAGTTACTTTTCCTGATATTCAACAGAGTTTGTGTGTGATGAGAGCTAAGGGGGCGTTTTATTGCCCCAATAACTTATTAGATAATTTCTAATTGATGGGTATTGGTATTTAGTTAGGAACGTGCATAAAATAACTTCGGGAAGTTATTTTATGCACGTTCCTTAGTGGTGGTAATGATAGTTGTACTTTCATTACTACCACTAACTGGGTTTTTACATTTATATTAGAATGCCCATTGTCCACGTAGAGAGAATGTATCGATTTCTTCAAGGTCCCCCGCGTTATCAGCAGCTAAACCAGCACGACTATCAACATCAAATGCTCTGCGATAATCGGCCATTAAGCGGACATTTTCATTTAAATACCAGTTTAAGGCAACAGTGACCGCTTTTTCACTACCTGCATTTAATAGAGCAGAGTTCATATCGGCTTGGTCATAACGTGCAGCAAATTCTAATGCACCCCAGCCACCATCACTTTTTAAGCTGAAGTTTTTAGCTGGTTTTAGACGTTTAAACTCACCATCAGAGCCTTTATATGAACGAGACTCACCGGTTAATGACCAACCTGATTGTATATAAAAGGCATTGAAATCTATACTAGGTGCTCCATCACGTGTTAACCATGAGTATGCATACTCACCTTGAACAGAGAAAGGACCTTGCATATAAGCTGCCTCAAAACCAGCTATTGATAGATTTTCAGAGCCGCTAATATCGCCTGTATCTGTTAATTTCAAGTTAGACAGGTGAGTAGTTTCATAGCTGAATCGGGTGTCTTTTCCACCATTCAATATATCATTATTATCACTGGCTTCTCTAAAACCGCCGTATGCACCCAAATGTACAACCTGGTTTTTAGTATTGATTCGCGCGTAGGTCACACGAGAGGACATCCCCCAGCCTTCGTCACCACCCGCTGAGCTGCTAGAGTCAACTGATTCACCATAAGCACCCAGTTGTGCTGACCAGTTTTTTCCTGATGATTTAAGGTGTAAACCAATAGCTCGGTCAAATGCAGCGCCAGTGATGGTATTTACTAAAGAACGTTCGGTAAACATAATATCGTTTGAACTTTCTTGTAATTCCATGCTGATGGTCTGTTTTTGATTACCAACAGTAATGTCTAACCAGTCTAGTCCGGTATAGGTGACAAATAAATCTTTAACAGCTGTTTTGTTATCAGCAAAATCAAATTCAGATACGTATTTGAAATCATTCCACATAACGCCTTTTAGATAAATTCGGGCGCGACGAATTTCAGTGCCGTTAGTTGCTGTATCACCATCAATATTATTATCACTGGTATGGAATGATGCATCAGCATGTAAACGAGCACCAATTTTTAATTTGAATTCTTTATCTGCCGTTTCAAACTGCAGACCTTTTTTGTTCAGTTTAACAATAATGTTATCAACATCATTTTTGTTGATGGTTTCTTTTTTGAGTAATTCGCTGTATTGAGCTTTATTGATTGAGCCGTTTAGTAATAGTATGTCGAGTAATTCTTTATCTGCCGCTTGAACGGACATGCTACTCAATGTTGCAGCAGCTCCCAATGCAAATAATTTTCTTGCTTGGTTGAATTTCATTAAATTAGCCCTTAGTTGTATAAAAAGAAAAGTTGTTGTAAAAGTTAGACGGAATCATAAAGGCTAAATATGACAGGAGTATGACAGTGGGGTGGTTTAGGTGGTTTTTTTGTCTTGTACGTTGTAAACAACAGCTGAAAGAGTGTGATGGATTTATAAAGACTGGTTGATAGCGGATTGCTCTGTATATTTTTTTAACTTGACTACTTCAATATATACACTTTTATATATTGAAGCTGGGTTCGTTTTTTTTGTTTATTTCACCGCGAATCCAATGATCAAATAAAGCATCAATAGCTTCGTCAGTTTGTTTTAATTTGATCCAGCTGCTGATGAATTGTTCAAGTATTAGATTCACTCCACTGACTGTAATAATTTAGGGGCTCTTTGTAGGAGGGGCCTATTGGCCGCGACTGCTCTTGATCTTGTTCCGTTCGCGGCCAATAGACCCCTCCTACCGATAACAATAGCTCAGAAACTTACTAATTATTTATAATCCTGTGGTTTGTATAGAGCCATATTAATTTAAAGGTGTGCTTGTGCTTCATTGCTGTTGAATTAATTATCTTCTGCCACTTTTTTTAAGCAGGGTGGAGTAATTGCACTTACTGTTACAAATGAGAATGATTTGCAATTGTAATAATATTTAGTTAAAATTATGCTTTATTTTTCTAAGAGACAATGAAGATGGTTAAACGGCAGTGTATCTTTATAACGCTAATGGCTTTTTGTGGTTCTGTTTATGCAGCAGAAGGTGATTTGAATAAACCTCAGACCATGGAGGATATGTGGAAAATTATTCAGGCGCAGCAACAACGTCTTGAGCACATGAGTAAAAAGCTGGAGGAAGTTTCTAAAACCTCAAAAGATAACAAAGTGGCAGTACTGGATCGTAAAACCAGTGTGTTAGCCGAGGAAGTTGAAAAAATTCGTACTGAAATGTTTATACCCGAAGATATTGAGTATAAAAGTACTTATGGATTAGGTCCGGCCGCTTCAAAAGTTTACCAGGTAGGGAAAGGCTTATCGGTAGGTGGTTATG
>WTAG01000069.1 GCA_013139755.1 Methylomarinum sp.
AATTCAGTGGCTGATGCGGTTGCAACAAAGTTTGATATTCCCGCATGGCAAACAGGCCTAGTAATAACTATATTGGCAGGGGCTGTCATATTGGGAGGAATAGGCCGGATTGCAGCGGTAGCATCCAAGTTAGTGCCTTTTATGGCAATCGCATATATCAGTGGCGCTTTATTCGTTATTGTCTCTTACCTTGATCAAGTGCCTAATGCATTGTATCTAATTGTCAGCAGTGCATTTACAGAAACTGCGGCAACTGGTGGTTTTGCTGGTGCTGCTGTTTGGGCTGCTATTCGATTTGGAGTAGCCAGAGGTGTATTTTCCAATGAGGCCGGTTTAGGTAGTGCACCGATTGCTCATGCTGCTGCAAGGGCAAAAGGCCCTGTGCAACAGGGTATGGTTGCAATGCTGGGTACTTTTATTGATACATTAATCATTTGTACTATGACCGCCTTGGTTATTATATTAACCGGTGCCTGGTCCAGTGGCGAGACCGGTGCAGCTTTATCCATGTTAGCCTTTAGCAGTGGTATTCCGGGCTGGGGTGGCTATATTGTGGTGTTTGGCTTGGTGGTCTTTGCTTTTACCACCATCTTGGGCTGGAGCTATTATGGTGAGCGTTGTGCCGAATTTTTATTTGGGGTAAAAGTGATCTGGCCATATAGAGTTTTGTGGTTATGCGCTATTCCTGTTGGGGCAATGGGCAAGTTAGGGATTATTTGGTTATTAGCCGATGTGATGAACGCGCTGATGGCAATTCCTAATTTAATTGCTTTGGTGATATTAAGCCCTGTCATTTTTAAGCTAACTAAAGAGTATTTGAACGTGACTGATTCATAATCTATTCATCTCTTTTGCTCCATGCTATAGCTAAAATAAATAGTGTGAGGCAATGTTATGCAAAGGAGTTACAGAATAAGTCTAATTTTATCGGTGGTATTGTTGTCCGCTTGTGCAGCACATCCTAGGCACAATTATTATAGTTATCAGCAATCCCCTGTCGCAGGTGTATTGTTGGGTGGGGCTGGTGGTGCAATGATTGGGCATGCGATTGATGAGGAGCATGGTGCCTATTTAGGAGCGATAACAGGGGCTGTGGTCGGTGGTGTCACTGATTATTATATTAACAAGGGTCGTCAGCGAGAAAATAGAGGATATTCTTATCGAGGGCGACGCAAATCAGGTGCTTATCATCGATCTGAGCATGGTAGGCATGATTTATATCATTAACCCCCTAAAATACAACCGTAATTTGTGATTGCCTGTGTTGACTGAAGTAAGAAGCCTTTTCCAATAGTGTTGTAAGCATCATTGGAAAAGGCTCCTTGCCTTTATGTTTTGCAGTACGTTGATATTTGGTTTTATCTTTAAATGTTTTGGCCTTGTTAAACTGGAAAGCAAACTTTGCCACCGGATTGTTAATCGGAATCATCTCTAATCCCCTTAGTTTCTTGGTTTTTTTCATAATAACACCTTAAATACATTGGATTAATTGCCATATCCTATTAATATAGCTGGTTTTATTTGAACATAGAGTCGCTGTGAATTTCCAGAAAAATTTTGACGTTATTATCATTGGCGGTGGCCATGCCGGAACAGAAGCGGCTTTGGCATCGGCTCGTTGCGGCGTAAAGACATTATTACTTACTCAAAATATTGATACATTAGGGCAGATGAGCTGTAACCCAGCCATTGGTGGTATTGGTAAAGGGCATTTAGTTAAAGAGATTGATGCCTTGGGTGGCGCGATGGCTCAGGCGGCAGATAGAGCAGGCATTCAATTTAGAACGCTTAACGCCAGTAAAGGCCCGGCAGTGCGTGCAACACGTGCTCAAGCAGATCGAAGTTTATACAAACAAGCCATAAGAACAACTTTAGAAAACCAGGATAACCTCACCTTATTTCAACAAACCGTTTCTGACTTTATTGTTGAAGGTGACAACGTTGTTGGCGTTAAAACCCAAATGGGACTGGATTTTTCTGCAACGGCAGTTGTTCTAACAACAGGGACTTTCTTAGGTGGACTTATCCATATTGGTCTAGAAAACTATAGTGGTGGTCGTGCAGGAGACCCTGCTTCAATTGCATTAGCCGAACGTTTGCGTGAATTGCCTTTTCGGGTGGATCGATTAAAAACCGGAACGCCTCCACGTATTGATGGTAGAAGTATTGATTTTGATAAGCTGGAAGTTCAGCATGGCGATGAAGTGACACCGGTTTTTTCATTTATGGGAAATCGACAGCAGCATCCGCGTCAAATTCCATGCTATATCACGCGAACCAACAGTAAAACCCACGATATTATTCGCTCAGGTATGGATCGTTCGCCAATGTTCACTGGAGTTATTGATGGTATTGGCCCGCGCTATTGTCCTTCTATTGAAGATAAAGTCGTGCGTTTTGCTGATAGAGACTCACATCAGATATTTGTCGAGCCAGAAGGTTTAAATACTCACGAAATATACCCTAACGGGATTTCAACCAGTTTACCGTTTGATATTCAGCATCAATTAGTTCAGTCCATGATGGGCTTTGAAAATGCCGTGATCATCCGCCCAGGCTATGCGATTGAATATGATTATTTTAATCCCATTGATTTAAAATCATCGCTAGAAACCAAGCACATGAATGGGGTGTTTTTTGCTGGACAGATTAATGGCACAACGGGATACGAAGAAGCAGCGGCTCAAGGTTTAATTGCCGGTTTAAATGCGGCCCGATTAGTTAAGGGGCAAGAAAGTTGGTGTCCAGAACGTGATCAAGCCTATATTGGAGTGATGATAGACGACTTGATTACCCAAGGCACAAAAGAGCCTTATCGAATGTTTACCAGTCGTGCTGAATATCGCTTGTTATTAAGAGAAGATAATGCCGATTTACGCTTAACGGAAAAAGGGCGTGAACTAGGATTGGTTGATGATGTTCGCTGGCAAACATTTCAGAAGAAGCGTGAGTCGATTACTCAATTACAAACAGATTTGGCTAAGCAATGGGTAAGAGTTGGCACGAATGAGGCGCAAAAGGCTGAGACAATCTGGGGAAAAGAACTTAAAAAAGAAGCTAGTATGATGTCTTTATTGTGTAGGCCGGAAGTTGATGTCGGTAATTTACTTGATTTTGCCGGAATGGATGGCATTGATGAGCAAGTATCTGAACAAGTAGCAATACAAGCCAAGTATGCAGGATATATTGAGAGACAGCAGACAGAAATAAATCGAACCAAACGCTATAATCATTTAAAACTGCCGGTTGATGAAGATTACAGTTCAGTGTCGGGGCTTTCTAATGAGGTGAGTGAAAAACTGAAATCACAAAAACCAGAGACCCTAGGTCAAGCTTCACGTATACCGGGAATAACCCCCGCAGCAATATCTTTATTGCTCGTTCACTTAAAAAAGAAATCAGCGTAATGGAAAATTGCCGAAAAATATTGCAACAAGGCATACAAGCACTAAATATAGAGGCGACAGATGATCAAGTAGAATTGTTACTGGCTTTTATCAAGCTCATGGAAAAATGGAATAAAGCCTATAACTTAACGGCTGTTCGTAATCGGGAAGATATGGTGCGCTTACATATACTCGATAGTTTAAGTATTCTGCCTTTTGTCGAAGGAAAGCAAGTAGCAGATATTGGTACTGGGGCTGGTTTGCCAGGAATTCCATTGGCAATTTTTTTGCCAGATGTTGAGTTCACCTTAGTGGATTCAAACTCTAAAAAAACCCGTTTTGTTCAGCAAGCGATTTTGGAATTAAAACTAAAGAATGTAAAAGTTATGCATAGCCGGGTTGAGAAGGTAGAGCCAGAGGCACCTTTTTCTATGGTTATGATGCGTGCATTTGCGAGCTTGCCAGATATTATGCAGTTAACCAGCCACTTAATCGATGAAAAAGGTGTCTTGTTAGCAATGAAAGGTCAGCGACCAGATGATGAGGAGTTGCTTGCAATTAAACAGCCGTACGAAATTATTTCAGTTCATGTGCCAGGCATAGAGGCCGAAAGGTGTTTAATTAAAATAGAGGGAGTACCTGCAAATGGGTAAAGTGATTGCGATAACCAATCAGAAAGGTGGGGTAGGAAAAACCACAACCAGTGTAAATCTTTCTGCGTCATTAGCCGCGACAGGTAGACGGGTTCTGCTAATAGATCTGGATCCACAGGGTAATGCCGCAATGGGCTGTGGGGTAGATAAAGATTCGGTTGAATATTCCAGTTGTGAATTGTTGCTGGAAGAAGTGCCTATCTCTGAAGTCATTATTAAAAGTGAAGTCGTTGGCTTTGATGTTATTCCTGGTAATGCAGATTTAACGGTAGCTGAAGTTCAATTAATGAGCGCTATCAGTAGAGAGCGTAGGCTGGCTGATGCGTTATTGCCGGTTAAAGATCAATATGATTATATTTTAATTGACTGTCCACCCTCGCTAAACATGTTAACTCTAAATGCAATGGTTGCATCGGATAGTTTATTAATTCCTATGCAATGTGAATATTACGCGCTGGAGGGGTTATCTGCATTAATATCAACCATGAAAGATATTAAAAATAAGATTAATCCAAAACTATGTCTAGAAGGTATTTTAAGGACAATGGTTGATAAAAGAAGTCTTTTAACTAAAGATGTTTCAGATCAATTGCAGGAGTATTTTGGTAGCCAAGTATTTAGAACCTGTATACCTCGTAATATCCGCTTAGCAGAGGCACCAAGTCATGGCTTACCTATCATAATGTATGATAAAAGTTCTCGTGGTGCGGTCGCTTATATTGCGTTGGCTGGTGAAATGATTAGAAAAGAAGAGAAGGCATAATGGCATCAAAAAAGCGAGGGCTGGGAAGAGGGCTTAATGCCTTATTGGGTGATATGGAGCCAGCAGCACAAGAGAAATCTCACAGTCAAGAAAGCTTGCCTATAGAGTTTTTACAGCGAGGTAAGTATCAACCGCGTAAAGATATGAATCCCGAGGCTTTGAAGGAATTAGCTGATTCAATTAAGGCTCAAGGAATTATTCAACCCATTGTTATTCGTGCAGTTGGGGAAGATAAGTATGAGATTATCGCAGGGGAGCGTCGTTGGAGAGCGGCACAGTTAACTGAGTTACAGGAAGTACCAGTTGTCATTAAAGATATTGATGATCGTGCAGCAATGGCAGTGGCATTAATTGAAAATATTCAGCGTGAAGACCTCAATGCTTTAGAAGAGTCTGAAGCATTAAAGCGATTGGTTGATGAATTTGACCTAACTCATCAGCAAGCGGCTGATGCAGTAGGAAAATCAAGAGCAATGGTCAGTAATTTACTGCGCTTGATCGATTTGCAAAGTGAAGTAAAAATACAATTGTCAAAAGGTCTGCTAGAAATGGGGCATGCCAGAGCATTGTTGGCTTTGGAGGCAGAAAAACAAGTCGAAGTGGCTAATAAAGTCGTTAAATTGGGATTGACTGTTCGAGCGACCGAGAAATTGATTAAATACATGGGGCAAGAGAAAAAGACAGGGAAAGCACCGCAAGATACTGATACTTTAAGGTTGCAAGAGGATTTGACAGAAAAAACAGGCGCTAAAGTTACCATTAATCATCAGAACAGTGGAAAAGGAAAATTAGTCTTTAGTTACACTAGTCTGGAAGAACTTGAAGGTATTATTAACAGGATTAATTAGCCCCTGAGTCCGTGACCTCACTATAGCACTGGACACAAGTTATTGACTCCTCTATGGCTAAAAAATACCCGCTTAAACTATGGGTGAAGTTAAGATCTTTTTAATTCATTGTGAAACCAATATCTTGCGCCCAGTTATCCGCATTGAAGTCACAAAAAGGACTTTAGGAATTAAATTTAATCATTATGAATGACGAGCTGCAATACAGTCGATTAGACGCCGCATTTTCAAAGTTTCTGACACAACGGACAGTGTTTAATAAAGAGCAAAAAAGTGATTTTGAAAGCTTAGTCGCTAAATTATCTTTTCGGCAGTCTCAAGGACACAGCTGTATTCATCTAGATGAGGCTGAACAAGAGCTTGTTAGTGCCTCTGGTTTAGCGTCAGAAACTGATTTATCTCCTTTGATATTGGAGCAAGATCGGCTGTATTTGCATCGCTATTGGTTTTATGAAAATCGCTTGGCAGAACAATTGAAATGTTTGCTCAAGCGTAGTTATTCCAAGCATGATCAGGAGTCTTTGCTGGCAAGATATTTTGTTGAGCTTATTGATGAAACAGACTGGCAGAGGGAAGCAACAAAAAAGGCATTAAACCAGGCTTTTTGTATTATAACAGGCGGCCCAGGTACCGGAAAAACCACCACCGTGGTGAAAATTTTAGCGATATTGCAAGAATTAGCCATAAAAGATGGTGGAGCTTTGCATATTGCTTTAGCGACCCCAACGGGCAAAGCTGCCATGCGTTTGCAGGAGTCAATAGGGTCTAATAAAAAAACACTGCCATGTTCAGAGGCAATTAAGCAGCAGATACCAGAGGCTGTGACTACAATACATCGATTGTTAGGCGCACGTCCATCGTCACCCTATTTTAAGCATGATTCAAACAATCCGCTGGCTTATGATCTGGTGGTTGTAGATGAGGCTTCTATGGTCGACTTGGCGCTCATGAGTAAATTGGTGGATGCTTTAAAACCAGATTCAAGACTTATTCTCCTGGGAGATAAGGATCAACTGGCTTCTGTGGAAGCCGGCGCAGTGTTGGCTGATTTAACAGCTGTTTTGCCTGAAAATACCGTAGAATTAAAAAAATCGCACCGTTTTAAAGGGGCAATTAAAGCATTGGCTGAGGCAATAAATAAGCAGGCGGTTGATGACGCATGGCGCTTGCTAGAGGATGATTCAGAACAAATAGGCTTGTTAAAGACCGATTTAATTGAATATATTGCAGAGCAATACTTGCCCTATTTAAAGGAAATTAAAAATAAAGCGGATTTTAAGGTTATTTTTGCGGCGTTTAGTCAGTTTCAAGTGTTATGTTCTAATCGTCATGCTGAGCGCGGCGTGATTGAGATTAATAAAAATGTTGAAGCAAAGCTGGCTCAGCAAAATAAAATACGGATAACAGGGCAATGGTATGTGGGTCGGCCGGTGATGGTGACTCAAAATAACAGCAGTATGCAGCTCTATAACGGTGATATTGGGCTTTGTTTGTATGATCAGGCATCTACAGCAAATCGAGTGTTTTTTCTGCGCCCTGATGGTAGTGTAAAAAAAGTACTGCCTAGTCGAATGCCTGCGCATGAAACCGTTTTTGCCATGACGATACATAAAAGTCAGGGTTCGGAGTTCGATGAATGTCTGTGTGTTTTACCGAATGAAATTAACCCCGTTTTAACTAAGGAGCTAATTTATACTGCGATTACACGTGCAAAAACCAAGCTGAGAATTGTGAGTGATTATTCTATTTTTAGTGAAACCTTAAGGCAAAGTGTTTTGCGTACAGGTGGCTTGTCAAAGAAGTTAGTAGGTAAATAAATGCAATTAATTAAACAACAAATTGACATTCGTTTAATAACCTTAAAGCAGGCAAATCAAGCTCTGCACGAATTGACAGTTGATCTAAGTTTGTTAGATGCAGTTAGTGAAATGACAGCAAAAGTTTCTAAGGCGCTTGACTTGTTAATGGAACAAGGTGACGGGCTAACGGATAAGGATTTTATTGCTTTGCTTTCTGATTCCGAGGCGATTGATGTATTAGATGAAATAGTCGATACCGATGCGGTGAGTGAGTTAGAGGATCGCTTTTTCATGGTGATAGGTAGTATGGAAGATAATGAAATGGGCGAATTTTTAACGGAGCTAATAGAAAAAATTGAGATACGGTATAGCGATTTGGTAGAAGCCATTCATGAGTTGAATGCCCTGTTAAATATAGATGGATAAAAGCATTGCTAAACCCGAGTGCTGAGGTCGGTGTTATTTGTGGGGTTGGTATGGATGTAGGGTGGGCAAAGCGGAGCGTGCCCATCATTTAAATATGATGGGCAGGAAATATTTATAAGTCAGTGTTTTGTTAAATAACAGCGAGATTAAGAATTAATGATCGCGTTGCACAGAAAATTTAGCCAATGTAATTAAGGCATCCTTATAAGTAGAATCTTTTAAGCAATCAAGCGCATCAATGGCTTTTTGTGCCGCATCATCAGCACATTTTTCAGTATAAGTAATGGCATTAGTTGATATAACAATGTCATAAACCTCATTAAATGCTTCTCTTGAGCCTTTTTTAATCGCATTAATAATTACATTGGCCTGGTCTTCTGTGCCATGTGTTATTGCGTAGATTAAAGGCAGTGTGGGCTTGCCTTCGGCTAAATCATCGCCTAAGTTTTTACCAAGTTCTTCGGTTGTGGCTTTGTAGTCTAAAGCATCGTCGATTAACTGGAATGCAACGCCTAATTGTTGTCCGTAGATGGCAAGAGCTTCTTCGGTTTCGTTATCTGCCTCGGCTAATACTGCGCTTAAACGTGTGGCTGCACTAAATAAAATAGCGGTTTTTCTGGCAATGACTTCAAGATATTTTTCTTCTGTGGTATCCGGATTGTTACAGTTTAAAAGTTGTAATACTTCACCTTCCGCAATTGCAGTGGTTGTAGTAGACAAAATTTCCATAACCCGCATGTTATTGGTGCGAACCATCATCTCAAAAGCACTGGAATAGAGATAATCACCAACTAAAACGCTGGCAGCGTTGCCCCAAACAGCGTTGGCACTCTCTTGGCCTCTTCTTAGGTCAGATTCGTCAACGACATCATCATGTAATAAGGTGGCTGTGTGGATAAACTCAATAACAGCCGCTAAAATCAGGTGGTTGTCGTTAGCTTTTCCCAGTGCTTTGGCTGCGAGTAACAAAAGCATGGGTCTTAATCTTTTGCCACCGTTGCCAATGATATAGTGACCAATTTGATTGATAAGTAAAACGTCAGAGCTTAATTCGTTGATGATAAGTTGATCAACAGCACTAGCTTCTTCTTTAGTTAGATTTTTTATTTCATCAAAATCAATGGGTTTTGAATTATTTGCCGCTTTTTGTGCTGTCATTCGTAAATTTTTAAGTAACCTGTTTAAATCAACAGGACATGCTATTGAATAACAAGGGGTGGTGTCAATAGCTTTCTTGTGTTATTTTATGTCCATCTTCATAGGGTGAGTTAATTAGTAGTTGACGTGCCTTGTTTTTAAACATATAATTTTCTGTTCACTTTTAACAGATTAAATGCTTGACGGAGCTTACGCAGATGTACGCGGTAATTCAAACAGGTGGTAAACAGTACCGAGTAGAAGAAGGTACGACACTAAAAATAGAAAAACTTGAACTTGGCACAGGCGATAGCGTAGAGTTCGACAAAGTATTAATGATTCAGTCTGACAATGACACTAAAATTGGCCAGCCTTATGTTGAGTCAGGAAAAGTTACTGCTGAGGTAGTATCTCAGGGCAGACATAAGAAAGTAAAAATCATTAAATTTAAAAGACGTAAGCACCACATGAAGCAAATGGGGCATCGTCAATACTTCACAGAAATCCAGATTACTGGTATTTCTGCTTAATATAAGGGAGTAAGCAATGGCTCATAAGAAAGCGGGTGGTAGTACTAGAAACGGTCGTGACTCCAACGCCAAACGATTAGGTGTTAAACGTTACGGCGGACAAGAAGTTCTAGCTGGAAATATTTTAGTTCGTCAACGTGGAACGCGTTTCCATGCTGGTGAAAACGTAGGCATTGGTAAAGATCACACATTGTTCGCGAAAGCGGATGGTAAAGTGCTTTTCCAAGAAAAAGGCCCAAAAAACCGCAAATTTATCAGTATTGTGGCAGCTTAATAGCCCAATCGTTATAAGTGCAGTTATCATTAAAGCCTCGTCATTGACGGGGCTTTTTTGTTTGTATCAAATAATAATGTAGGTGAGTAGGGAGGTTGTGGTTTGATCTTAATGCTTAAAAAAAATGAGATTTGTTGACGAAGCTGATATTCGAGTGCAGGCCGGTGACGGTGGTAATGGTGTTGGTACTTTTCGTAGGGAAAAATATATTCCTATGGGCGGTCCTGATGGTGGTGATGGTGGTGATGGCGGAAGTGTATATCTTGTTGCTACGGAAAATGTAAATACCTTAGCTGATTTTCGTTACCTGTCGTTGCATAAGGCTCAGCGTGGCCAAAATGGCATGGGGCGTAATTGTACTGGCAGAAAAGGTGAGGATCTATATATTTCTGTGCCGCCGGGTACTATTGTTTATGAAAGCACTACCGATGAGAAAATTGGTGATTTAATTAACCCCAGTGATACTTTGCTGATTGCCAAGGGCGGCTTTCATGGGCTTGGTAATACGCGCTTTAAAAGTAGTGTTAATCGAACGCCGCAGCAATTTTCAAAGGGTCAGCCAGGGGAATGTAGAACTCTTAATCTTGAGTTAATGGTTATAGCTGATGTTGGTTTGCTAGGTATGCCTAATGCCGGTAAATCCAGTTTAATTCGTTCAGTTTCATCGGCTAAGCCTAAAGTTGCTGATTATCCGTTTACAACTTTGCATCCTAACTTGGGTGTAGTTAGGGTTGGTGATTTACGTAGCTTTGTCATTGCTGATATTC
>WTAG01000645.1 GCA_013139755.1 Methylomarinum sp.
ACGGTCTCATAATGAAGTTTATAAAAAGGCGGGGGCTGTGCATGGTTGTGCATTATGTACAGGCAGTCAGATAGATTTTTTTGTAGAAGATGTAGGTAGGCACAATGCAGTCGATTCAATTGCTGGCTACATGTGGCTGAATAATATTTCTGGTGATGATAAGATTTTTTATACCACCGGACGTTTAACATCTGAAATGGTGATAAAAGTGTCGCAAATGGGAATTCCTGTTTTATTATCTCGTTCTGGTGCCACTCAGATGGGGCTGGATATGGCTAAACAGTCAGGCGTCACTTTAATTTCCAGAGCCAGGGGGAAGCATTTTATGGTGCTTAATGGGGCGGAGAATATTCAGTTTGAAGAGGAAGTCTCTTAAGAAAGCTCAGATCAAGTCAACTCGAACAATAGCATTGAAATTCATTTAACACACACTGGCAGTACTGAAAATAATTTCTTATTTCGGTACTGTCCAGGCATTCCTGGAATTATCTCAATAAAACCCTAAGACCATTCTTTTTCGGCCTTATCTATAAACTGAGGTTTTACTATACTTAGTAGCCCAACTTTCGCCGTACCTTCTGTATAAGATTTTATTAATTCTTTATCTTTTCTTGAAAGATTAGATAGGTGTTTTTTAAAATCATTTAGACTTAAACGTTTGTTGTGTTTTCTTAGTACTTTATAGTGTATTTTTTCTATCGCTTTTTCAAGTTTTCCACCACATTTCTTACATATCATTAGATCTTTATCCGCGTCAGATAAATACCATATAGTTTTACATTTTTCAGTGCAGGCATAAAATGGTTTTTCATTGTTATCTGAAAATGAAATATGAAAAGGTGTGTCAATTATTATCATTAATTAAGCTTAAGTACTGTTGTGTTATTTGGAATAATTTGATAAATGTATCATCATTATCAGTACTTTCCAAATGAAACCGTCATCTAGTCTTAATTATACCCATAAAGCTTCTTCATCACTTTTAGAGCATATGGGCTTGTAGTACAAGCAGTCAATTTGTTGTTGTAGAGTAATTTCTTCAGCACTTTCTACATAGCAGTGATCAACAATTTCTCGAAAATCTCTTCGCATATTTTTTTCAATAATTAATAACTCTAATAAACCAAGTTTATTTAGAAACTCTATATCCATAGCTAATTAAGGTAATATGAAATACTACCTCAAGTATAGTATGGGAATATTAGAAAGTATGTAGTATATAAATTACGTTTACCAGGAGATAACCCTAAACTATTTAGGAATAAATGCTTTTTCTATTGCAGTTTCTATTTTTCTGAACATTTCTTGCACAGCATTTTATCTAGGTTAATATCTGAAGATCACCATGCATTGCAGTTACACAGAGTTTTTTGCAGTTTGTTTGGGGGGCTGGTTCATTTGTTTCCACGCATTCAATTCACCTTCCAATAAAGATGATTTCTCTCTCAACATCTTGTTTTCTTTGCTTTCCTCCCACCTTACTGCCTTCTCATCATTTAAACGGTTACTGATTAAATCCAGGCTTATTTGTTGTTTAGCCACCTGTAAATCGAGCTGTTTATTTTCGGTGATTAGTTTTGTTTTTTCTTTACTGAAGCTATCTTCATGGGCTTGAAACACACTGGATTGCTGTTTTATTTCTAATTTTAAATCTTCAATTTTTAGCTGAAAATCCATTTTTATTTCCGATAAATCAGATTTACTGCTGGATTTCAGCTCATCAAGCAAATCTTTTGTATCGGATAACGACTTATTTAATGTGGCATTATCATTTTTGATAATTTCCAGCTCAATAGTTTTTTGATTAAGCTCTTTCACTTTACTATCAAACTCTATATTGACTGTAGTTAGTGAGGTCTTGAGTTCCTCAATTTTCTCTTCATAATTGCGCTCAATCTCCTCAAGCCGTTTAGTCTGTTCATCGCTAAAAATCTCAGCTTCTTTAACGCGATCTGTAGATACTTTAACCGCTTGCTGCAAAACCTCACGCTGGCTCTCAAGCTCTTTATTCGCAATTTCTTGAGACTCTGCCCAAATTTTAATAGCCAATAACCTTGTAGAGCGAGCAAGTGATTCGGGGATTTCAGTAAACGATGGGGTAAGGTTATTTAAGTCAGTATTATTTCGATTAAAAGAACTCATGTATTTAGTGATCGTAGTCAATGAGCCTCTACCTAGAATCCTAAGTAAGCTTAAGGACGACACCACCTGACTTTCATCAATTAGGCTTTGAGCAGCTTCATGAACCTCGGTTTCAGTTAAGCGTGGAGATTTGTTAACAAGAGTAATAGCTGACATTTAAGAGCCTAATAGAGTAAGTGAGTTTTTACAGTATTATACCAAAATAATAATAATTATCATAATACGTAATATCATAATTACGATAATATTTTTTAAAGTGAGGTGCTGTTTGTTAATACTGTAATTAAAAAAACCAGCCTGAAAGAGCAAGCTATTCGAATTTATAATCAATAGGCAATCTTATTAGCTGCTAAGGCATTAGCAATTTGAGGTGTTGAGATGTTGATAACAGGCGTAGAATTCACGTAGGAGCTCAGGGGTGTTGCTGTATTTAGTCTTTTTTAGGGATGTATATAACTTCGCATAATGTATATTATGTTAAATTGAATTGATAGCTAGAAGTTAATCTTTAAAATTATTCATAATATGCTTACCATCAGCCCTTTCTTCTGTTCATAAGAGCTGATGGTAAATTAATCCCTATACTGACGATGTAGAATCAAACTTACGTAATCGGTGGGCCATCACTTTCATTACTTCCTATGCAAAGAATGGAACTTCCTGGATTAATTCGTAAAAGCGATTTTCATTAATTGTCACTAATTTACAGTCATTGATACATCGAGCAT
>WTAG01000018.1 GCA_013139755.1 Methylomarinum sp.
GCATTGTCTTTACTGAATAACCCTAAATTAGGCCGAAAGGTCGTTGAGCGGGTGGATATTGGCGCTATAACCGTTTCAGCAAAACAAAAAGTGGTGGGGTATCGTTTGGATGTAGGTCATACGCATCAAGTCTCTGCTGATGAAATAAAGGATATGTTAGTTGATGTGTCTGGTGTAGAGCGAAAGCGCATTACCTGGATGGATATTCGTAGTTTTTATACATTGGTTGATCTGCCGGATGGTATGGCGGCAGATATTTTTCAGTTGCTCTCTGAAACAGAGATTAATAATCAGCAACTAAATATTAAACGGGTTAAGCATCAGCGTCGATTTCATAGACGTGGTAGTAGGCATTCGCTTAGATCGAATGAGACAAAGTCGAATGCATAGCAAGCCTTTTGTAGAGCAGATTTCAGTCCGCTCTACAAAATAAAAAATTACGTGGGCTCCTACGTTATATATCAAATGTATTGTTGAAATGGTTATGCTTTGTTCCCAACAAAAGGGTTGGATTTCATTTCTTCGCCAAATGTTGACATAGGGCCGTGACCAGGAATAAATCTTACCTCTTCCCCTAATGGCCATAATTTCTTTTGGATTGAGTTAATCAGTGTATCGAAGTCACCTTTGGGTAAATCTGTTCGACCAATTGAACCATTGAAAAGCACATCGCCTACTATAGCCAGCTTTGACGATTGATGAAAGAAAATGACATGTCCAGGGGTATGTCCAGGGCAATGAATGACAGTCAGTTCTTGCTCACCGACAGTCACCGTATCACCATCATTTAGCCAGCGGTTTGGGGTGAATGATTCACTTTGTGGAAAACCAAACATTTGTATTTGTGAGGGAATTGTATTTATCCAGAATGCATCCTCAAGCTGAGGGCCTTCAATTGGAATGGATAGTTTAGCTGCTAATTCTGCAACCGCCCCAATATGATCAAGATGGCCATGAGTAACTAAAATTATTTCTGGTATGGCGTGTTCAACTTCTATTGCATTTAAAATAATATCAATATCTCCGCCGGGATCAACAATAGCTGCTTTATTGCTTTTATTACAAATAAGTAAGGTACAGTTTTGTTGATAAGGTGTTACAGGGATGATTGAAAATCGTATGCTCATAGAGTAACTCAATATTTTTGTGTTTTTAATGAAAACGTATAAAAGTTAGCTTATACATGATTCTTAGTAAAGAAAGAATGCGTGGTTTCAGGTAATATACCTCTCAAACAACACTCTTATAATATACCATGACCATTGAATACATTGATAAGCCCGAACAGTTACCTGATTTATGCAGCAGAATTTCGCAAGCACCCTGGATCGCATTAGATACAGAGTTTTTAAGAGAGAAAACCTATTATCCTGAGTTTTGTTTATTACAAATAGCAACCCCTGAATGGGTGGTTTGTGTTGACCCTATCGCACTTCCTGATTTGTCTGCCTTGTTTGAAGTAATTGATAACCCTGCAATTACCAAAGTGTTGCATTCTTGTCGGCAGGATGTGGAAATTTTTCATCGATTAACGGGTAAGGTAACCACACCTATTTTTGACACCCAAATTGCAGCACCGTTGTTAGGTTTTCAAGAGAACCCTGGTTATGCGATGTTGGTTTCCAGTTTTTTGAATATTAACCTGTCTAAAGCACATACTCGGACTGATTGGAGCGTAAGACCACTGAGTGAAGCACAAATACAGTATGCGGCAGATGATGTAATCTATCTTTGTAAAATTTATAAGGTGATGTGTCAGCAATTAGAAGAGCTGGAGCGTATTGATTGGTTGGAAAAAGATTTTGAGCTGTTAAATAATCCCGAGTTGTATCAAATATCCCCCTCTAATGCCTGGTTGAAAGTAAAAGGTAAGAATAGGTTGACGGGTAAGCAACTGTCCATTATTCAACGATTAACTGAGTGGCGTGAAAAAACAGCACAGTTAGAAAATAGACCAAAAAACTGGTTGATAAGAGATGATTTGCTCCTTGAACTCGCTAAGTTGCAACCAGAAACAGTCAATGAGTTGGCTAAAGTACGCAGTATTAATGAAAGATCAGTAAGACGTTATGGCAAAGTCATATGTCAGTTGATTAACGAGGCAAAAACCTGTGCACCTATTCCTCTGTATGATAACGGTAAATCAGCCAAAAAAACCCAAAAACAAGAGGCGGTGTTAGATATATTAACAGCTGTTGTTAGGATGCGAGCTGATGAGAATTCAATCAATCCAATGATTTTGGCCAGCCGAAAAGAGCTGGAAAAATTGTTGTTTGATGAAGCTGATAACCCAGTCCTTTCTGGATGGCGTTACAGCATGGTTGGAAAGGAGCTGGAAGGTTTGTTAGCAGGACAGTATACTTTGTCTGTAAGTGCAGGCGAGTTGTTGATTGCAGATACAGAGTAAATCTAACTGAGGCGTTAAGCTAGATGATAAAAGGGGTTGTCATAATATATGATAGCCCCTTTTTAATTATATACGTAAGTTGCTTATAGACTGCTTTAAATTACTGGCAAGTTCTGATAAATCATGACTTGCACCAGAAGTCTCGTTGGCGACATTGACACTTTCTTCTGAAATGCTATTGATAGTGGCAATGCTTTGGTTAATGGTTATAGCAACGGAGCTTTGTTGTTCGGCTGCTGTAGCAATTTGAGAATTCATTGCATTGATAGTGGCAACAGATTGTGTGATGGATTCTAAAGCTGAGCCTGATTCACTTGCTTGCTGTACGCTGTCTCCAGTCATTTTATGGCTTGCTGTCATCGCACTAACCGCTTTTTGAGCACCCAGTTGTAATTTTTCTATCATGGTTTGAATTTCATCGGTAGATGATTGGGTTCTGCTGGCTAATGTTCGAACCTCATCAGCAACTACTGCAAAACCACGGCCATGTTCTCCTGCTCTTGCTGCTTCAATCGCTGCATTAAGCGCCAATAGATTGGTTTGTTCTGAAACATTTCGGATAACATCAAGCACACTGCTGATATTTCCAACATCACTTTCTAATTGATTGATGACAGCTGTTGCTTGGTCAATTTCATTAGCCAGAGAGTTAATTGAAGTAACTGCTTGTGATACAACACGGTTACCATCGCTAGCTTGGGTATCTGCATCACTTGCTGCGCTAGCGGCTTGTGAAGCATTTCTAGCAACTTCATCGACTGTTGATGCCATCTCATTCATTGCGGCGGCAACCTGTTCGGTATGCTGTTTTTGAGTTTGGAGGCTAACAGTATTTTTATCTACCATTTGAGCTAAGGAGTCTGAATGTTCAGTCAGCTCCATTGCATTGCTATTAACTTGGCGAATAGTGTTTTGTAGGTTTTTAGCTGCTTTGTCAAAGTCTTGCGCCATAATGCCAATTTCATCAGTCGGTTTAAAATGGGTGCGGGCGGTTAAATCACCTTTACCAAAACGCTTTGAAAAGTCAGATAAAGCATTAATGGCTGCAATAATATTTTTAGGGATAGCAATGGATAAGCTAATACCTATGATTAACCCAGCAAGCAAGGTGAGTATAATAATTAGATTAGCTTGTGAGACTAATGATACGGTCTTTTGGCCAACTTCAATGGCTTTTTCCCAGCCATCTTGTTCTGCATGGGCAGCTGATTTACGTGCATTGGCGGCAATAGAGTTCATCTGGATAACAATGCCTTTTAATGCTGTATCATTTTTAATCCATTGGGCTGCTGCCTGGGTATATTTTTCGGT
>WTAG01000582.1 GCA_013139755.1 Methylomarinum sp.
ATCAAGCACCTCACCTTCAATCACTCGTACTAATTTACTTTGCGCAAAGGGTGGCAATTGAAAATGTAAACCTCTTAATACACCTTTACTTGATTTAGATTCATTATCTTGAACAAAATCAACTCTATAACCTAAAGCATCTTCTAGCTTATCGTGCCGAAAGGTTTCTATAAAATATCCACGCTGATCACCATTAATCTTAGGTTCAATTAAGATGATTTCTGGAATATTTTGTTGAATAAATTTCATGGCTTTATTCCTTCTGCCACCCGCTTCAACAAGTATTGACCATACTGATTCTTAACAAGGGGTTGAGCCAATTCTATCAGTTGCTCTTTAGTTATATATCCCATCTCATAGGCAATTTCTTCTAAACATGCAATTTTAAGTCCTTGTCGTTTTTCTATGGTTTCAATATAGGCCGAGGCTTCCAATAAACTTTCATGTGTACCTGTATCCAACCAGGCATAGCCACGCCCCATCAATTCAACCTTTAAGCGTCCTTCTGCTAGAAACATTTGATTAACAGTAGTTATCTCTAACTCTCCCCGGTGGGAGGGCTTAGTTTCTTTTGCTTTTTGAATGACATCGTTAGGGTAAAAATAAAGCCCTGTCACTGCATAATTAGATTTAGCTTTTTGCGGCTTTTCTTCCAAGCTCACCACATTACCCTTTTCATCAAATTCTGCCACGCCATAACGTTCTGGATCATGAACTCTGTAGCCAAAAACCGTCGATTTTGATTCGTTTTTTGCATTTTCAACGGCTGAGGTTAACCTCTCAGCAAAGCCATGCCCATAAAAAATATTATCTCCCAGTATTAAACAGACATCATCGTCAGCAATAAACTCTTCCCCTAAAATAAAGGCTTGTGCCAGACCATCTGGAGAAGGCGGTACTACATAGTCAAACTTCATGCCTAACTCAGTTCCATCACCCAATAAAGACTTAAAGCTTTCTTGGTCTTCCGGTGTTGTAATGATAAGCACTTCTGTAATACCCGCTAACATCAATACTGATAACGGATAATAGATCATTGGTTTATCATAAATAGGCAGTAGCTGTTTTGATACGCCTCGTGTCAGTGGATAAAGACGCGTTCCTGAGACTCCCGCTAAAATAATACCTTTCATAAATCGCCCCCTAAACGTTCCCTTCTATAGCTGCCATCTTGTACATGTTGGCACCATAACTGGTTTTCTAAGTACCACTCGACTGTTTTTTTAATACCACTTTCAAAGGTTTCTAATGGTTCCCAGCCTATTTCATGCTTTATTTTACTGGCGTCAATTGCATAACGCATATCATGACCAGGACGATCCTTCACATAGCTGATTAACTCGCCATAGTGCTGAATATCTTTTGGTATTTGTTTGTTTTTATCAATAGGGACTAATTGATCTAAAATGTCGCAGATTGTTTTAACTACATCAATATTTTGCTTTTCATTATTTCCACCAATATTGTATGTCTCGCCCACTTTACCTTCCGTCGCTACTTTTATTAATGCTCGAGCATGATCTTCTACATAAAGCCAATCTCTTATTTGATTACCTTTACCATAAATAGGTAAAGATTTACCTTCGAGAGCATTAAGTATAATTAATGGGATAAGTGTTTCAGGAAAATGATAAGGACCATAGTTATTTGAACAATTAGTCACTAATGTGGGTAATCCGAAGGTACGTTGCCATGATCTAACCAAGTGATCTGAACTGGCTTTACTTGCAGAATAAGGAGAACTTGGGCTGTAAGCCGTAGTTTCAGTAAAAAGAGGAAGTTTTTGTTTTTCTTCATCAGTTACCTCATCTGGGTGAGGCAAATCACCATAAACTTCATCTGTTGAAATATGATGGAAACGAAAGCTTTGTTTTTTCTCTGTTTCCAATTGACTGTAATAGGTTCTTGCCTGTTCCAATAGTGTATAAGTTCCCACTATATTGGTCTGAATAAATTCCCCTGGCCCATCAATAGAACGGTCTACATGTGATTCTGCTGCAAGATGCATCACAATATCGGGTTGATGCTGCTTAAAAACACGCTTAATGGCTTGAGCATCACAAATATCTACTTTTTCAAAAGTATATCGTGGATCTGTATCAACCGAGCCAAGGGATTCAAGATTACCTGCATAAGTGAGACTGTCTACATTCACCACAGAATGATTTGATTCCCTAATTAGCTCGCGGATTACAGCTGAACCAATAAAACCTGCTCCACCAGTAATTAATATTTTTTTTGCTTGCATAGCATCCCTTAGATTAATCGTTCGTTAATTTTAGTTTGTAATTAATAGAAAAGTAGCCCGTGATTAAGTTTTTATGCCACTTCATTAGCGGTTTCTTCACGTTTTTTTAATAGTATTAGCAATCAACTCTACAAATAAGCTAATAAATACACTTAAATATAAAACGCACAACAACAATCAATTTTCTTTTTGTCTTTTATGCAAACCATCAACGTATGCCACCTGATCTAATCGATACACTTTACACCAAATCAGTACTACGTCCGCTTCGGCTTTGCAACAGGATATGAGTATTGCACAGGATTTACCTGAATAGGCTCTTGATTATTTTCATTTTATATATTCATCTGTAGTTATTATAGACCCTTCCTATCTATTTATAGTTAGAGTCTCTAAATTAACTAAAACCAGCATTTTAATCTAAAAATGTTCAATAGATACAATCCTTTTACCTAAGCAGATTGATACAATGGTACAAATTTAATTTATTAAAATCCAGTGATTAGTTCTGAGCCTTTTATCTCTAGCTTTAAAAATCAGCTTACTAGTCTGAGAAAAACCTCTATCTTACTTTAAACAATGAAAATATCCCTTATTGTTGCCATGGCTTCTAACCAAGCTATTGGCTTAAATAACAAAATGCCCTGGCATTTGTCTGCCGACCTTAAAAAATTTAAACAAATCACCATGGGCTCCCCTATTTTAATGGGTAGAAAAACTTTTGAGTCTATTGGTAAGCCCTTACCTGGACGGACTAACATTATTATTAGTCGGAATGAATCTTATCAACAATCAGGTTGTCTGGTTTTTAATGCTATAGATCAAGCTTTAGCCGCTTGCCATGAACATGATGAGATTTTCATTATTGGTGGTGCTACTTTTTATCAGGCTATGTTACCTAGAGCTGATGCGCTTTACTTGACTGAAATTAATCAAGATTTTGCTGGTGACACTTTTTTTCCTGATATCAATAAAGATGAATGGAAAGAAGTGGCTAGAGAGGATATTAATGATGACCCTACTGTTGATTTTAGCTATAGTTTTTTAACGCTAGAACGGCTTTAAAAACAACGTAACACTACTAGCCGCGTTCTGAATACGAGAGTGCACCACCTAGTAAAAAACTCTGTTGTTATCTTCTCAAATAAGCGTATATTTAAAGGTAATTAAATACTACTTTTATAGCCGTTTAATTTGAGAGGATTTACATGACAATCAATAATAAAAGACGTCAATTCTTACAACACTCTGCTTTAGGTCTCGCATCTGCTGCCTTTCCTGGACTGTTACTTGCTAAAACAGGTCAATTTAAAAGCCAAGCAACACGGGGCTTTAACCCTGATATAGAAATTTCAATGACTGCTCGTACCAGCTATGTTCCTATATTGAAAAATGGACCTAAGACGCAGGTTCAAAAATATGATGCTAAATTAATAAAAGGCCCTAAAAACACCTTACAACATTTAACGGATAATTATCTGGGGCCAATACTTAATTATGAGCAAGGACAAAAAGTCCGCATTTATTTTTATAATAAGCTAAACGAACCTTCAATTGTACATTGGCACGGATTGCATGTACCTCAAAAAAGTGATGGTCACCCTATGTACACCATCCAGCCGGGTGAAAAATTTGTTTATGAATTTGAGGTCATGAATCGTGCCGGCACCAGTTTTTATCATTCGCATTCCCATAATTTAACTGCTGAACAAGTTTATCAAGGTTTAGCAGGCTTAATTACTGTGACAGATGAACAAGAAAAAAAATTGGATTTACTTACCGGAGAGTACGATCTTCCTTTGGTGATTCAGGATAGACATTTTAATAATCGCAACCAATTGCAATACGTGCATGGTATGCATGGCAAAATGCAAGGTTTTCTGGGCGATACGATTTTAGTTAATGGCAAGCCTAATACTGAATTCTCAGTTAAATCTCGTGCTTATCGCTTTAGAGCGCTTAATGGCTCGAATTCTCGAATTTATAAACTGGCTTGGGATGATGGCACGCCGCTAACGGCTATTGGAACTGATGGCGGATTATTAGAGAAGCCAGAAACGCGTCCTTACATTATGCTTGCACCAGGTGAGCGTGTTGATTTATGGCTGGATTTTAGTGGTCGATCTGTGGGTTCTAAGCTCGTTATGTATAGCCTACCCTATTCTGGAGCGATGCCACCGATGTATGACAAAATGCACAATGCCAAACGCGGCATGAGAGGAATGAACAAAGGTATGATGGGTGGCATGGGCATGATGAATAGTTTAGCTCAGGGGGCTAAATTCCCTATTGCTACTTTTAAAGTGACGGAAAAAGTCAGTGACTCACCTAAACTGCCTAAACGATTGGTTGCTTTCAATCGCCTAACAAATGCTGATGTTGATAATGCGAACAAGCCATTACCTATCGCTATCTCAATGAAACCCATGGCACCACAATTAAATGGTAAGTCATTCGCTATGGACAGAGTGATGGATTTTGAAAAAGTCCCTGTAGGTTCAGTTAAAAAAATTAAAATATTTCATGACCATGGTATGAAACAAGGCTCTATGAAAGGAAAAGGTATGGGCATGATGGGCGGGATGCTATCTATGGCACACCCTATTCATTTACATGGTCAACAATATCAAATTGTATCTCGGAAAATGACCGGAAAGCATAAAGATACTTATGCGACAGTTAAAGATGGATTTATTGATTCGGGTTGGAAAGATACAGTTTTAGTGATGCCTGGCGAGGAAATTGAAATCATTAAACCTTTTGAAGATTTTAAAGGTTTGTTTTTATATCATTGCCATAATTTAGAACATGAAGATTTGGGAATGATGCGTCAGTTTTATGTGTATTAAGTTTAAATATTTACTATAAAAAAGATTTAACATAGAGATTTGGTGAGGTCACGAAGAAAAAAGCTTCGTGACCTCTGTTACTCTCAGTGTCCTCTGTGTATTGCTTTTAAATTCAATTTTTCTTCACTCCGGCCCAATGCGGAAACTTAGCAAAGGACGGATGCTCCTACATACTTAATTATATAACATAGCCCTTATTAAAGTTTTCAACTACAAACCCGGCTTTAAACTTCCGGCACATTCAATACTTGTGCGCTTTACTTTTTCACCTAATTTTATCGCCGTTAACTGACCACCCCATAAACACCCAGTATCAATCGCGTAGCAATTATGACCTTGGTAATAGCCTAAGGTTGACCAGTGTCCAAAAATAATTTGCATATCAGCTGATTTTCGCTCGGGTACGGTAAACCAGGGCATTAAATGTTTTGGCTGTGAGCCAACCGCGCCACTGTGTATAAAATCTAATCGTCCATCAATATCACAATATCTAATACGGGTAAAACAATTAACAATAAATCGTATTTTATCCATGCCCTTTAAATCAGAATCCCATCTGTCGGGTTTATCACCATACATCTGTTTAAAAAAATCGACATGATCAGAGCCTTGTATCACTTGCTCTGCTTTTAAGGCCATTTTTTTTGTTTTAAAAAAATCCCACTGCGGAGGAAGCCCAGCATGTAGCAGGCAAAAGTCATGGTTATGATGAAATAAAGGTCTGCGTCTTAACCAATGTAATAATTCATCACAATCCGGTGCCTGAAGGATTTGCTGCAAAGAGTCTTTTTTATTTGGCTTTCTTTGCTTATAAGCGGCCGCAATTAAATGTAGATCATGGTTACCGAGTACTGAAACTGCCGAGCTACCCAGGGATTTTACAAACCGCAAAGTCTCTAATGATTTTGGCCCACGGTTGACTAAATCACCGGCAAACCAAAGTTGGTCATATTTATCATCAAACTTTATCTTATCTAATAGCCTTAACAAGTCATCAAAACAGCCTTGAATATCTCCAATTGCATAGATTGCCATTTTTTAGGGGGGATTAATGCAATGTACGTGGAATAGACAAGGTAAACTGGGGCACAGGAGCTTTAAAGTTATCCCCATTATCAGAAATCATTAAATATTTACCTTGCATCACACCGACGGGTGTTTCAATCATCGCACCACTGGTATAACGAAATGTTTCACCTGGTTTTAAGTGAGGCTGCTCACCAATAACCCCTTCTCCCCTGACTTCTTGAACCTTACCGTTTGAATCCGTTATCAACCAATGTCTTGATAATAATTTTGCAGGAACAATCCCCACATTTGTGATTGTAATGGTGTAGGCAAAAACATAGCGATCTTCATCTGGCGATGATTGAGATTCTATATATTGGGGTGTTGTTTTAATTAAAATTTTATTTTTTTCACTCATGGTTAGATGATATAACAATTCGGGGTATGATACTAACCCACCTATATTAACGTAAGCAGGGGTCGCATACTTTCCCCAAGCTACACTTTACGAACAATAACCAATGAGAATTAAATCTTTATTTTTATTATTGCTAATTTCCATTTCCCCTTCTGCATTATGCACAGATATCGATAGTTTATTTGCTGCCGCTATTTTAGGAAAAACAGAAAGAATCAAATTTTTACTTGCATCAGGTGTTGACGTTAATGGAAAAACAGCAACCGGTCGTACCGCTATGATGGCTGCTAGTTTTAATGGCAATATTAGAGTGGCTAGAGTATTACTGGCTTACGGTGCTGATGTAAATTTGATTGATAACTTAGGCTCCAGCGCATTAATGGATGCTGTTATTTTTGGTAATGGGGAATTGGTTGAATTACTCATTACCTCAGGTGCAGATGTTAAGGTTGAGGATAATCAAAAAACATCTGTTTTAGAGAAAGCCAAAAGAACAAAATCGACTACTATTATTAAGATCTTAGAAGCTGCAATTAAAAATCACAAACAACCAGAGCCTGAAACTGAAGCCATTGAAGCAGCCGCTACAAGCCCTGTAGAAGACAATCTTCCTAAAGATAAATAAGCATACGAGTAAACTATGACATCTCAGTTGAACCCCGAAAAAACATTACACATCCATATTTTAGGTATTTGTGGCACTTTTATGGGGGGGCTGGCACTAATTGCTAGAGAACTCGGTTATAAAGTTAGTGGTTCGGACCAGAATGTTTATCCACCCATGAGCACCCAGCTTGAACAACAAGGCATTCAATTAATGAATGGCTATAAAGCTGAAAACTTGGACTGTAAACCCGATTTAGTAGTTATTGGTAATGCCATGTCCCGTGGTAACGAAGAAGTTGAAGCCGTTTTAAACCGTGGACTTAAATACATCTCAGGTCCTCAATGGCTGTCTGAACATGTGCTTCAAAACAAATGGGTTTTAGGTGTTGCAGGAACACACGGTAAAACCACTACCAGCAGTATGCTTGCTTGGATTTTAGAAGATCACGGCTTTAACCCAGGTTTTTTAATTGGTGGCATTCCCTTAAACTTTGGAATTTCTGCGCGTTTAGGTCAATCTGATTTTTTTGTTATAGAAGCCGATGAATATGATTCCGCTTTCTTTGATAAGCGCTCAAAATTTGTGCATTATCGTCCTAGAACAGCCGTACTAAATAACTTAGAATTTGATCATGCAGACATCTTTGATGATCTTGATGCTATTAAAAAACAATTCCACCATTTAGTCAGAACCATTCCTGGCGATGGTTTAATTATCGCCCCAGAGTCTGAACAGAACATTAGCGATGTATTAGAAATGGGCTGCTGGACGCCAGTTGCAAAAACCGCCATTAATTCAGACACTCAATGGCAGGCCCAATTAATCAATGCCGATGGTAGTCAATTTAAGGTGATATTCGAGGGTGTAGAACAAGGCATTGTCGATTGGTCTTTAACCGGTGAACACAATGTTTATAACGCGATGTCAGCTATTGTTGCGGCAAAACATGTGGGTATATTACCGGCTGATGCCATTAATGCATTAAAAAGATTTAAAAACGTTAAACGCCGCATGGAAGTGATTGCCAAAATAAAAGGGATCACTATTTATGATGATTTTGCTCATCACCCCACAGCCATTCAAAGCACACTGGATGGATTAAGAAAACAGGTCGGTACTGAAAAAATTATCGCTATTGTAGAGCCTAGGTCTAACACTATGCGTATGGGAGTGCATACCCAGTCGCTTGCAGAATCTTTAAAACTTGCCGACTCAGCGATTATTTATCAACCAGAAAACTTAGACTGGGATTTATCAGAGCTACAAAAATATGCCGATAATATTGAGATTTGCACAACACTGGATGCCATTATTAATCGATTAAAAATGGCATCAAATTCAAAGTGTCACTTTTTATTGATGAGTAATGGAAGCTTTGGTGGTATTTATCAGCGATTGCTGAGTGAGCTAAAATAAATACATTTAACTCATAGAATGTGTGAAGCTCATCAACCGCAACAATGCGCTTGCTAACATCAGCACATTCTATATATCTGTATTTTCTTAACCTAGCAAGTTTTCAAGTTTAGATTGTACAGTCGAATCATAATGGCGCTTTAATGTTGACTCTGTAGGACGAGGAGGCATTTCTGATTCAATCTGACATTTTAAAGCAGAGATAAAATGACGTTTCAAAGTTGAATCTTCAGGAATCTGTAGCTGCGCTGTGCTGACTTTTGTTGCTTGCTTTGTAGCGGCAACTGGCGCTGCTTTTTTCGTAACAACCTCAGATGGCTTATTTGTTTGCTCTGGGGCTGATGTCTCAGCAACTATTTTACAAAACAGATTTTTTATTGTCTCTAATAAAGACATGTTTTCCTCTCTTAATGCGCTCAGGGTTTACCGTTTTACAGGCTTATTTTTTACAATTTGACCGTCCTTTTTAAGTGTTAAAAGGGTTCGTGTCAAGTATATTTCTAATTTATGTCTAATAATATCTGCCTAGGAATAAACATAGAATATGCAATTCACTTAAGCAGTCCGCTAAATGCATATGATTGACTGGTCAAAGCGGACTGAAGTCCGCTCTACACCTAACAACGAAGCTGTCAAATAATTTATGCTCATTGCTAATTTATATGTTGATGCTTTTCCTCAATCATTTCATCAATTTTAGCCATTACATCTGCACTGGCATCTTCTGATCTTTGCATTTGATTAATAATATTATCTAATAATTGAGAATCATCTAACCAATTTTCACGTGAAATCGCATAGGCTTGCTGTGTATAACTATGTACATCGCCATGTGGTATTTCCAAACTTGCATAAGCATGTGTTCCACGAAAATGCTCATAGCCTATGCCCTCGTAATACCACTGTCCAAGACGGCAGTTATGATGATCGACATTGATTGCATCTGCTTGCGAACAGGTATTCGGCTCTTCTATAGCAACATAGCCATTTTGTTTAAAAACAATATGATCTAACTTAGTCAATAAACCAAAACTTTTATCTTTTGCATAACAAATATAGTCTATGGATGCTTTGGCAGAATCCGATAGTTCTGAGAACTGAACTCTAAAAGAATTGACTTGCTCCGTCACTTCTTCAGATAACGCGGCTGAGGTTTCTGCTTCCTTATGCATACGTTCAACTCGCTGATTAAATGAAGTCAAAGTCCTAGAAACTTCCAAAGCCGCATCTTTAGTATGCTCAGATAAACTTTTTACTTCTTCAGCAACTACCGCAAACCCCCGCCCATGTTCGCCAGCACGCGCCGCTTCAATAGATGCATTTAAAGCCAGTAAATTGGTTTGATCTGCAATCCCTGTAATCATTGATAAGGAGTCAGTAATTTTTTTACTGTCATTAATTAAAGCAGAGACCACATCTGACACAGAATGGATATTTACATTAATATTAGTCAGTGAAGAACTGATACTTTCGACAGTTGCCAGACTTTCCTCGGCGCTATTTCCTGTTTTAGTCGCAATCTCTTCAACCTTTTGCATTTGCTCTGTAATGTTGATTAAATCATTTTGATTTGCCTTCAGATTACTCAGTAAATTATCGGTATTAAGTCCATGCAAACCGGCCGATAAACGGTTCTTTATCATTAACCGATCATTTTCATTCATATAATGTAGTGCTTCATTAACACTTTCAGCCGACTTTTTTAATAGGCCAGGAAAACCATCAGCCAATATATATCTCTCATGGTTGCCTTTTGATGCTTGATGAAAACAGGCATTAATTTCTTTAAAATAAGATTCCATAATGTCCAGCATTTCATTCAACTCCCAGACAACCTTACCTACTTCACCCAAGCCTTTGGTATTTGTTATACGATGATAAAGCTCACCCTCATTAGTGCGTAACAACACTGTCTGCATTTGAGCTATAGCATCTAACGGTCTTTTAATACTATTGCCTATATAAAAAGCCACAGCAAAAAGTAGAAGTGTCAGACCAAGATTAATCCACGAAAAACCAAACGCATAAAAAGTGTAGCTAAAGTTAGCTATCGCTAAAAAACAAATAGCAGTCACTGCTTGGTTTATTTTGTTTCTCAGAAACGGAATATTTGCACTAGAATGTTTCATAAAATCATACCCCGTTAGGCTTATACAAGCTTAAAACCAGACTGTTATAGCTTTTTGCCCCAGTTTGAGCGACCACATCGACCAAATAGGCAATTGAGTTAGCAGGCGCATCTTTTACAGACGAACGTTTTTCTATTGCTATCATTTCTTTATAAACAGGAATTAATACATCAAGTGCTGATTGAGGGGGTTTGCGTCTTACAGAGTAGTATCCTTGCAATTTACCATTCTTGTCATAATCAGGGGTAATATTAGCAAAAACCCAATAATAACCACCATCAGCGCATAGATTTTTAGCAAAACCGAAAAATTCATCTCCTGCCTTTATGGTACCCCACATAAATTTAAATACTCCTCGAGGCATATCAGGATGACGAATTATATTATGCTGCACCCCTAATAATTCAGACTCTGGAAAACCGGCAATATCCATAAAAATGCGATTTGCATAGGTTATCCGTCCTTTAATATCTGTCTTGGAGACAATAAAGTCATTCTCACCCAAGTCTCGGCGATTATTATTTGGAGTAATTTTAAGCTTCATAAAAACCTTACCTTTTTAAAGTATTTTATTATTTTATTATATTTTTTAAAAAATAACATTTTGTAAGATATGAATGACGTAATCAATCTTTCATTAATTATTGTAAATCACTACCTTTTTGTTTGTTAACAATCATTAAAACTAAGTTATCTAAGTATGACTTATAACTAACGAATAGTTATCTTGTACTATCGGCAAACACTAGCATTTCTGAACCTCTGATTGCATTTATGAAAAACGCGGGGAAAACAGTCAAGAAGCTAAATTAATTCACCGTATAATGACCTCTATGCTGTAAGCATTTGATATAAGCTCGTTTATAAGTCTCTTCTGCTCCAACACCTTGCTTGATGCCGCCACCTAAACCACCTGCCGCAGCACCATAAGCAGCCCCAGTGCCTGCATCGCCAGAAATAGCACCTAGAGCAGCCCCCGAAGCGGCACCTATCAATCCACCAACAACTGCACCTGTCGCTGTTTCTTTTGCTGTTCCACCCGATGCTTGTAAAGCTAATTGTCTACATTCTTCATAATCTTGATTTAAGCGGTAAGCATTTGGATCACCATAAGGATCTACCGTGGGTGCCCAGCCGGTTTGAGTTGCACATGCTGAAACCAATAAACTACTACTAATGAGTGATGATTTTAAAATTTTATTCATAATTAATACCCTTTACCTTTTGTTTAATAGCTAATCAGGCCGTTCCACGACCACCAATCATTAATTAACAAAAATTAGTTGATTATGGTTTTTGTTTTATTCTCACACAAAGGCACTGAGACACAGAGGAAAGCACCTCTCTTCTTCGTGTCTCAGTGC
>WTAG01000595.1 GCA_013139755.1 Methylomarinum sp.
ATCCCGCCTGGCTCCACCAAGTTTTTTGGTAATTTAGTTGTAAAAGTCTTAGTCCCCATCGTCTAGAGGCCTAGGACACCGCCCTTTCACGGCGGTAACGGGGGTTCGAACCCCCCTGGGGACGCCATATTGAAAACCATCTACTCTTGAGTAGGTGGTTTTTTTTTGCCTGTAGATAAAGTAGTTGTAATATGCAGATATCAATATGTCTGTTCTATATCTAAAATGCTAGAAAAGGGCTGCATTGTAAGGATGGGGCTAGAATAGGTTTTCTATTTCCAGAAAGTCCACAAGTGAACCATCATTGTTGTTTTACAACTGATCTCTTAAAGCCCCTTTTCTGATAGAGATGGGGTTATGACATTAGGGACAGATTCCTAATTGTGAATAACTGTTGATTACAATTTTACTTATAACATAGAATATTACCTAAACTAGGTTTAGTTTAGCTCCCAGTGACGAACAAAATTTTTTGTTCTCATTATTCATTTGTTTAGACTTAACTCGTAATCAGATAGAATCTCTATTTGTTCAGTCATACCTAAGTCAAGCTTCCTGCTATGTTGCATACACTGCTCACCATTCGCTTGATGAGAGATAAACTTTGATTTTTAAATTGGAAAAAATATGCCTTTATTGCTTAGCCATAATGACTCTCCTGATCATGAAGACAGCTTATCTCAAGATGGTTTTATTAAAGATATTGCTGAGGTTATTAAGAACTGTACACCACCAAAAGGGATAGGGATTAATGGCTATTGGGGGACAGGAAAAACCAGTGCATTAATACAGTTACATAAAGAATTAACAGGTATAACACCTTTTGATAATAAAAAGCTCTCTGAAGCATCGGAAGTTATTCCTATCTGGTTTGAAGCCTGGCGTTACCAGCATGAACCGTTACCTATTGTGGCATTACTTAATGAAATTCGGGCTGGCTTTGGTTTGTGGACAAAGGTTGTGGAGGGAGCGGGTAAAATTGGGGGCGTTACCTTTTTAGGTGTTTTAGGAGCCTTTGATGAGACGATTAAGGCTGCAAGTGGTGGAGTTATTGCCCCTAAATTAGGTGAAATTTCTAAAATAGGTCAGCAATGGGAAAGTGAGCGATATAAAACGCCTTTACCTAGCCAAAACATTTCTCTGTTATTAGAGAGTGCGATTGGTGAAGCACTGGGCAACAAGAAAAAATTGGTGATTTTTATTGATGATCTGGATCGCTGTACACCAAGCACCGCCTTAAAACTACTAGAAGGTATTAAGGTTTACTTGAACCTTAAAAATTGTGTGGTCGTTTTTGGGATGGATCAACGTCAAATTGAACGAGCTTTAATTAAAGCACTCGAATTAGAACAAGAAAATGGCGAGCATCAAGCACGAGAGTATTTAGAAAAAATTTGCCAGGATATTTATCATTTGCCTTTACTTAATCAACAGATTAAATGGAAATATCTAGAAACGTTATTAAAGGAATTAGATTTAGGTGACGGATCACATTGTCAATATTTACAAGCAGTTTTAACCGAATATGACTGTTTACCTGCGAACCCAAGAAAAATTAAAGCCTTAGCCAATCGGTTTGCGGTGATATTAAGGCGAGATATTATGACTGATAATGAAACGGAAATAGCAAATACAACTATTCGTCGTGAATATGCTTTATTGGTGGCCATGACTATTATTTATACGTTTCACCGACGGCTTAATGAGCAATTAGAAAAAAATCCAGACTATATCAATACCGTGATTGTATATGCTCAAAAACCTGAAGGAGTGGATGAGAGTTTGCTTGCTCCCATGAGTGATATTAAACCGTCGCATAATGGGAGTGAGTTATTACCTACTAACCCTAGTGATAGCAATGTTTTTAGATTGCATCGGCTATTTATTGGTCTGGGCACAATAACTTTTGATGAAATAGACGTTTTCTTGGGAAAATAAAATAAGTACCAAAAAAGCCTTTTCTTTGTTAATAAAAGATAAATAAATATGCAACCTATTCCCGATACCCAATCCGTTAACACTTCTGAATTTATTGATATAAGCAATAACCGCGTATTGCTTAAATATTTTCAAAATGTACAAATGCAATTTATGCAGATTAACAATTTTGGTTTAGCACTGGATGATGAAGGTGAAATAGCTAAAGAAAAACCTGTTTTTTTACGCAATTTATTTGTTGCACCGCATTTGTCCAGCAGGCATATAACACCAGAGCAAGTGATTGAGGAAGATAAAAAAGATACCTCTGAAGACTATAAAAATATAACCCAGTTACTTCAAACCGAACAGCGTCTGTTTGTTTTAGGTGACCCAGGTGCGGGTAAAACAACCTTACTTAATTGGTTAATGCTGGCATTTAGTTATAGTGGTGATAATTTAACTAAACAGACTTTAGGTGAGTTAGTGCCGTTTGTGCTGGTGCTTAGAGATTTACCGTTAGGTTCGGTGACTTCTTGGGATGATTTATGGGCTGTTTTTTTAGAGCAAAATAGTAAAAAATTAACGGCAGTTTTTGATGGGGAAAGCAAAATAGTTGAGCGGCTATTAAGCAGTGGTCAGGCGTTATTATTAATTGATGGTCTGGATGAAGTAACACATGAAGACACCCGACAGCGACTAGGAAAGATTGTGTTGGAAGGGATAAAACGATACCCACGTTGTCGGATGGTAATAAGTTCTAGAGTGATTGGGTTTGAACAGCGTCAGTGGTTTGGGTGGAGAATTGAAAGGGAAGCTTTAACTTTACCAAATACCATGGAACAGGACATGGAAAGAGTAAAAAAACACAGTCAACAAGATATTGATGTAATGCGAGCAACAGTTCAGTCCATAGAAATGAATTGGCTATCTGTTGCTTATATAGTCCCCTCAGCATACTTTCAGGCTAAACAATTTATTAGTAATTGGTACCAATCGCACCATGTTCAAAAAGATGGCAAACATAATGAACGGGTAGGCGAGCTATTAGAGCGGATTCAACAAAATGATGGTTTGGGTCGCTTGTCACGTATTCCTGTTTTATTAAATATGATTTGCTTTATCCATGCCCGAAGAGGGCGTTTGCCTGATGGTCGAGCTGAACTGTATCAACGTATTTCTGAAACCTATTTAATTTCTTTGGATACTGCGCGTGGTTTAAAGTTTAAAGATCGTGAAGAATTACAATTTGATTATATTGATTTGTGTGAATGGCTAGGGAAGATAGCACTGACAATGCAAAAAAAGCGGACTGAAGATGATAACGCTATATTAATTAGCGAAGCCAGTGTGGTTGGGATATTGCTTGAAGAATTAGAAGACCGCGGCTTTTCTAAAGAAAAAGCAAAAGATGAAATTAAATTTATTTTAGATTATTTAGCCAGCAGAAGTGGTTTGTTTATTCCACGGGGCAAAGATAATAATAACCAGGAACAATATGCATTTTCTCATTTAAGTTTTTTAGAATATTTCGCGGCGCGAGAATTAAAGGTAGAAGTTGAATACCAAGGGATAGAGTATTTACAGAGTTATGCTGAAAAAACTCTATTGAGTTGGTGGAGCGAAACTTTTGTTTTATTTTTTGAACAATTGGAAAATCCACGTTTAGTGGCTAAATATTTAGAGCTGTTATTTTCAAGGTATAAACTGACAGATGAGATCGACGAAGGCGTTGAAGCTCAATTGTTGTTGGCAAATATCGTAATGGATAGTGGGGTAAGGCTTAATAGTCGTGATCGTAATAGCTATTTGAATGATTCATGGGATTATTATTTGAGTATTAAACATGGATGGGTTTTGGGTGAGGAGTATTTAGTCGCTTGGTGTGGGAAACTTTGGCAAGAAAGTTTTAATGGCATAAGTATTGGCGTTGAGCAAGCTAGAAAAATAACACAGCTTGCTTTATCGGGAGAAGCGGTTACAGACCTTCAGCCTTTAGCAACATTAACTCATTTACAAAAACTAGATTTAACAAGTACAAAAATAAGAGATTTATCGCCATTAGCAGGGATGATCAAGTTACAAGAACTGGATTTATCTTTTACACCTGTGAGTGATTTATTGGGGATAGCTAGATTAGTTCAAATACAAAAACTTTATTTAAATAGTACACGGGTTGGTGATTTATCAAAGCTATCTGGATTAACAAAATTACAGATACTTACTTTAAGTGATACAAAAGTGAGTGATTTATCAATATTAAGTCGGCTAACTCAATTACAGGAGCTTTATTTACTTAATACCCAGGTTAGCAGATTACCAGAATTTTCTGGATTAACTAACTTACAAGTTTTAGTTTTAAATGATACATATGTTACTGAATTATCAGGAATTAAAGAGTGTATTCAATTAAGAACTCTTGCTTTAAGTAATACAGAAATAATAGACTTTTCAGTTTTATCTGTGTTGAGGAATTTGGAGAGACTTTATTTGGTAGAAACGCAATTTTCTGATGTGACGGTATTATCAGAGTTAGAGAATTTGTATGGACTTAATTTGTGCGGTACACAGGTTGAAGACTTATCTCCTTTAGCTAAGTTACCAAAGTTACAGTTTTTATGGGTTGATAAAAAACTTAAAAACAATGCGAAATGCTTAAAGCAGCCTAACTTAGAGATTAGATTTGAATAGATATTTTAAAAAAAATAAAACTAATAGGGTCAAGGTAAATAGTTGTGTTTAAGAGAATATTTTATTGATCATTGCTGAGGTGACAGTGGCTTGGTTTAACGCAGTTATAAAAGCTATACAAAAGAATTTAAGGAATAGCGGTTAATTTAGTTATGGCAGCAAGGTAAGTTAAAAGGGGTACATAGTTTTTGTATTGATCTATGTTTCAAAAGCTTGGAGCAAGAGTATTTAATTTTTTTAATAAGTTATTCAAATTAATTGCTTCAGTATCATGTGTCATTGGATAGGTTTCCTCACCAGGGTAAACAACATAGCGTTTATTTGCTTGTATGTCATCACAGGCATAATAAAAGCCCTTTTCCACTTTAGGGTTTAAGCTACGCTTAATTTCAATCGCCCATATTTTTTGGTCTGGAAATTTTAAGATTAAATCACATTCTGCACCGCCACTACTGCGGTAAAAATAAGCTTCAGTATTTTGAGGGGCTAGATTAACAATATTCTCAATAATATAACCCTCCCAACTACTGCCACATATGGGATGGCCTAATAAATCATCTTGAGTTTGAATACCTAATAGGGCGTGAGTTATACCGCTGTCTCTAATATAAGCCTTGGGTGATTTAACCAATCGTTTTTTAGTATTTTCATGCCAAGGTTTTAATCGGCGGACCAACAATAAATCGACCATAAGGTCTAAATATTTGGCAACTGTTTTACCATCAATACCTAATGCACTGGCAAGTTTCGCGGCATTAAGTAATTCACTCTGATTATGTGCCAACATTACCCAGAATCGGCGTAAAGTTTCAGCAGGTATACGGGGACCTAGTTGAGGAATATCACGTTCAAGATAAGTACGAATAA
>WTAG01000196.1 GCA_013139755.1 Methylomarinum sp.
ATGCCTGTCGCAGCTTCTGCAACAAATTTTGCCTCTGATAAAATAGTATAGACGGCTTTATCAACTCCCTCCTGAGCCCCAGGCGTATTTTCTATCAATGGAAATTCAGCAGCTGGAAGTTGAGCTAAATTGTTTTCAACCCTTTGCTGTATATATTCATCCAGTATTTCTGTATCAAGATTTCCAATTGCCTGAATCACTTCTTTTGAAGCCACCTGTAAATTAACTTTAGTTTGCTTGGAATAAACGGTAATTAATGGTTTCAACTGTTGATAAATTGTATTATCCATACCTAAAACCATTTGCAATTCATCAATCAATTGAAAGTCTTTGTTTGCTGGTTGATAGGCTAACCCAGCCTCTTCATACTCTGCTTTTTCTGCTCCATTGGTATGGACTAGTTCATCTTTATCGCGCCAATCAAGAATAGCACTGACCAATTCCTGTTGCCGGGATAACTCAATATCGATTGAACTCATCATCGCCGTCAGTAATTCCTCATCTGCTTTGTTTATATCAATTTTCCCATGTTCAGAGAATACCCTTACACGAATTTCAGCCCCCTGATAGCTTAAAATATAAATACTGCCATCTGCACGCCAGCGCATACTTTCATCTGGCAGAAACAACATATTCTGAGCAACTGTAATCCCTGTTTCAGCTATTGCCTGCATCATTGCATTGTCTTTAACTGCGCTGATAACAGTCGTTTCTCTGCGCATGGTCAAGGCAAAGCTGCCGGCCATGATGGTGAGCAGGCTTAATACCCAAATCACAATCACCATGGCGAGTCCTGATTGTTTTATGCGCCCCATTACTGGCGTTCCAAATTGGAATCAGCATTTGTTGCAGCCAACTTCAGAGCAAAAACCATCTCAGGCCAAAAACCTTGCTTGACCAGTTCAATATTAATTTTTATTAGCGCGGGCAAATGCTGCTTTTCCTTCCAGCTATCATGCCACTCACCTTCACTACCGGATATATCTTTTGCAAAATAACTTATCTTAAATTTGCTCACATGCTCCAGTAAAACAACCTCTTCCTGTTGCCATTGCTGATCTTCTGAAGCGGGATAAAAGGGCTTAAGTCTCACTTTTACCTGCCCTTCTGCTGCTTTATCAAAGATAATTTCAAAAAGCTGCAAACCTTTCCGTCCTGCACTTGCAGGGAATACCGAAACAAACTGAAATTTATCATTCTCACCTTGAAAAGAGAACTGTCTATCATCATCAGAAAACTCATCCCATAATGGCTGTATTGAGGGCAAGTGTCGTTTAAAAAACTGATACACCACAGCTTTCTCATTCACTTCGGCTATTTTAGCTTCGCCTTTATTCCAGCTCTCTGCAGCAACTTTTAAACTGGCAAATAACAAGGTGACCATAATGCTAAGCAAGGTCATGGCTAACATGACTTCAAGCAAGGTAAAGCCTGCTATTTTATTTTTTTTTAGCATTATCGCTGAGACCTTGTTTTAATCGTATTTAATTCGACTGCACGTCCATTGGCCAGGTTTACATCCCACTTTACAATGACCTGAACATTCAATAGCTCTACCTCAGAGTCCTCCGTTATCTCAAAAGTTTCATTATTTTCTATCCTAACTTGCCATTGATATTTCTCGCCTTCAATTCCAGACTTTTCGCTAATTTCAAGCGTTTCCTCTACTCCTGCCTTTGCCATTAATGACTCGGCAATTTGTGTCGCTATAATATAGTCTTCTGAAATGACTGCAGTATTAACTCCTGAGGAAAATATTTTTAGCACAATCCCTAATGAGACAGCCATAATAGTAAATGCAACTAAAATTTCTAGCAGGGAAAAACCTTTGTTTTTAGATATCATAGGCAATCTTAATTAAATCCACAAAGAATGCTGAGAATTAACAACACGGACCTCTAATCCTTCATATTTCCAGTGCCCTTCAGGATTATTCATCTGTAATTTCAACTTTTCCACTTAACCAGTTAACATCGATTTTATTGATCAAATCGCCCCATTCAAGAGTAATTCGTCCGCCACTGGATGAGCCGTCTGCGTAAAAACGAAGCTGGCCGACTTCATCATCCTTAAATTCATCTTGCGCAATGACCAGAGTCACCTCAATTTCATCTGAAAAATGGTAGCGTTTTTCTCGGCTAGATACCTGATAAGTATTTTCTGCCAGATTGATAGCAACTGTTATTTCATCATGTGATATTAAAGCTTGCCCCCTGGCATAGCGTAATGCTGAAGCCAGATCTCTAGTTACTGCTTTTAATTGAGACGATTGATTCCCTGATGAAATATTAATTCCAATCACAGAAAAGCCAAGCACAACGATGAGTAATACAACCGTAAGCTCTATTAAAGTGAATCCTTGTGCTTGTCGGTCCATGTTATTCCCAGCTATTTATATCCTGGTCTTCCCCTTCACCACCTTCTTTATCATCTGCACCATAGCTGTATAAATCAAATCGACCATACTGACCAGGAGAGGCATATCGATAATCTTGAATCCAGGGGTCTTTTGGCACTTTAACTTTTCGTAAATAGGGACCATTCCAGCGTTTACTATCTGATGGTTTTTCCACCAGGGCGGATAACCCTTGTTCGGATGTAGGGTACTTGCCCACATCCAGCTTATACATATCTAATGCAGCGGATAAATCTTCTACCTGGACTTTTGCCGCTTTGCTCTTTGATGCAGCCATGTGTTTCATTACTTGCGGGCCAACAATACCTGCTAGTAGCGCAATAATACCTAATACAACTAATAATTCTAAAAGGGTAAAACCTTGTTCTGTCCTTTTATTTTTTATACTCACCTGTTGATCTCCTTAAAATGTAAAAAATACTGTATTACCCAGTGCCAAACCTCTGATCAAGTCCAATTATTTTTAGCCTGATTTTTCGCACTTTACCGCATGAAGGCTAAAGCCTTCGCCCCAAAATTACCGCTTTAATTCCTTACCTTAGGAACGTGCATAAAATAACTTCC
>WTAG01000009.1 GCA_013139755.1 Methylomarinum sp.
ATTTATGACAGAAACTAATTTTAAAAACTTTGGCGTTTTCATGATTATCTCCCTTTAAGCAGGTTTATATCTATATAGACATAAGGTTTCAGTTAAAATTCCACACTTAACGGTGACATAGCCTAAATCAAAGACCCCGTCGTTTTTTAAGCTCTTTCAATAATATATTTCTTATCTGCTACTGCCTTCGAAGGAGGAAAATAACGCGACGCTCAGGATTCTCATGAGCTTTTGTTAGTGCTTGTTTGGTAAGTAGGTTCTTCATTATCTTGTATTGAAGTTGTTAAAGAATGAACCACCATCCTTAGTAGTACCCACCAAGCATATACTGGCGTTGTTGAATATGCTACACCATCAGTGATGAGACCATGTGCAACTTCGTTGCGCAAGTTAGAACCGATAGAATCAGTAAATACCGCCTTCAATTCGAACAATACATCCTCACCTAATGCAGTTTTTGCTTCTTCCATATCTAGAAGTGTACTTAGACCATTTTCATGTTCAATACCTTCTTTATCCAAATGAGTTGTATGCCCTCCTTGTTTCTTGATTAGTTCTCTAACAATTTTCTCGATTTGAGGCGCTACTATATGAATAGCCGTAGAAAAATCATACTCGAAACCCAGCCATATGCCTCTTGCAACCAAATTAACAGTTTCGTGTGGCACAAGGGGGCTACGATGACACATTTCCAAAATGAATTGATTTCCTATGGTGTGCTCCTCAAGCACCTGCCCTAGGGCTGGAATTATTATAAGGCGAACATCCATATCAATTTCGTGATTAAAAGCCCTAATCATCTTATCTTTGAGGGCGGCCTCAAATGCTGCCTCATCACCATCAAGCCCTACGGCGGGGGTTTTAGCTACAACCCTGCCATCACTGGAGTACTGAGATGAACCGAATAGCGAGCTGAGAAAGTATTTACTCATACTATCTTTCTCCCTCTCTCTCATTTCTTTGTAATCGGGAGATTGGCATACACCAGAAAAGAATATCATTGCCTCAAACTCTGACTCCTTACCTGAAACATGCTCTTTAGATAGCCTTATAATTTCGTCAGTTTCTCCGAATGGAGTATGAATAACCCCCATTTCGTCTAAAGTATGCTTGCCAGCCTCATTTAGTTTATGCCTAAGTTCTGAGATTTTTTGTGCTACGGAATACTCTTCGCGATATTTTGTTGGTACTCTTCTATACGCATGAATGGCTGTTTCAAAGAACGAACTGGATATTAATTTAGATCCTATACCTGAACTAAATTTAGTCTCAGCATCCTGGGCGTAACACTCGGCTGCCTTTACAAGCATTAGTATATATTTTGAATGCTCTGATCCTTGATTGTATTTTTTTGACGCCAACTCAAAAAATTGAACAGCAGATTCGGGGCTTCCATCAGATAACAACTTTTCTCCTGACCGTTCCAGACCTTCAGCAATATCTATATGACTTTCCTCCAGTATAGATAGTTCATCAATAAGCTGTGCAACGGAAAGTTTTATATCTTCAAAGCGGTCTTCTTCAGAATGGAATGCGTTGCTTAGAAAGCACTCTATCTTAGAAAGACGTTCTGAGTTTTTTAGTAGCCTAGCAAGTTGATATGCACGCTGAAATTCTTTTTTTCCATTAAGCTGCCATGTGTGAGGATCGATTCCAGCCAGTATGTAGCAGTCTATGGCCTTCTTAGCATGCTCAGGTCTTTTAGGTTTATTACAAAGCCATAGTACATCTCCAATTCGAGCTAAGAGAGGAGCGTATGAAACTGTTTCAAAAACTGCTGCGAGAACCTCCAAATCATTTTGTGAAAAATCACAAGGTAAAGCCGAACGTCGCCCATCAGCCATGCGCATCAATGCTTGAAAAGGTTCGTTTGTACTTCTAGGAGCCAACATCATGGATGTAACATCTTTTAATACACGAAATACTCCACGAGTGTTATCTGTTAATTCACTGTCTTCAGTTGAAATATCGCCACTAAATAAGCTTGAAAGTTTATCTATACCTTCTTCTTCATTGTTTCCAATAGCCGTACTTAGCAAAGCCTTTTCTATGTCACCAAAAATCAAAGTGTCTTCTTGAAGATCTTCTTTACTAGGCATCGCCCACGTCACCTTGTTTGAAATTCCATTAGCACTAACCATGAAATAACTTGCTGTATTCAGCGTCAGGACTACGAACAAGAGCTTACTACTTTCAGCAAGATAACCTTTGCATTAGAAGAATAGAGGCAAGTTGATTGATAAGTTATACCGAATTATCTGCTGGTGTCGAGTTTAATTTCACGCGACGCTTTGCTCTTTCAGTTTTACACGGTGAGCGTGGTAAGCATCAGGTTTGCTTTTCATACTCGAATTTAATAATTGTTAGTCCTGATTATATGCTCAGCTTCACTTTCTGCAATATCTTTAAGGAGTTGGTATTTATCAGATTTCAAAACTGTTTCACAAACATCATTGTTTTTATCAGGACAAACATAATTACCTTCATACTCAATAAGCCTTTTGTTATGTAGTTTGCAAAATGGAATATTTTCAACAGTGTGAAAGTTTGGCGAATGGATTACTGTTTTCCATTTGAAGTTATCGGACTCAAAGAGTATTTCTCTTTTTTTAAGATATTTAGATGAATGATTTTTTACAGTTTTTAAATGCGTATATGCCGATACAAGAAGAACCAAGGTTGTGGTTTCCCATAATTGCACTGGTGTTTGCAGTGCATCTAGTAAAAAACTTAATGTTCCAGTTGCCCACGAAATCAGAACTGAAATACCGATTAACCCGACAACAATTGACCCAAATATATTATGAGCAAGTATTAAAAGGGTGGTTTTCAGTGATTTTAATATCAAATTTATCAATGGCATTATTGTATTTATTAGCGTGGCAGTAAATCAGCTTTCCAATATCCGCAGTCAACTTGGCATAAATCAGGACTACTTTTGCTCTTTCTGCTTTGATGCTTCACGTTCGTTTGAGTGAAATTAGAGAAGGGTATAACGCCGCGTTCACCGGCTTTTCCGGTGCAACGCTTTGTGTACGCCCAGCATGAAAAAAATAAAGGGTCTTTGATTTATGATTTCAACTAAACTTACTTATCATAAACCAAAGACCCCGTCGTTGTGCTGGGTCTGAGTTGATGCTTACTCAAGCCAGTTTAATTGGGAGAGCTAGAGAGGCACAACCTTATTAGCACACGACCCTTTCTGGCCTTGCCTAACTTCAAATTCTACTTTCTGACCATCATTGAGACTTGCATATTCACCGCTACTTTGAATTTCCGAATGATGAACAAATAGATCCTTGCCACCATCATCTGGAGTAATGAAACCGAAACCTTTGCCTGCATTGAAC
>WTAG01000580.1 GCA_013139755.1 Methylomarinum sp.
AAACTTATGAGTTTCATTAACAAATCTACTGGTAGCCATTAGGCAAACCCGGCCGGATTCCATTCATCCATCACCTTTTGCCGTGCTGCATCAAGTCGTTCCGCCATCAATGCCGCAAACTTCTTTACCAGCTCGTAGCCGAATTTCGGTTCTTGCTCACATTGTGCCAGTATGGCGGCCCCATCGAACTCGAGTAATTCCGAGTCCTCTTCAGCCTTGGCCTGAAAACTCCATTGATAGGGTGAAATTAACCAGGACCACCCCAAAACCTGGTTGCTGGCCAGAGTCTGAATTTCCAGTGTCGGCCCCATTACTGCAGGGACTTGTATCGAGATTTGACCATTGCGGACAATATAAAACTTGTCGGCAAATTCACCCTGTCGAAACAGGACCTGCCCCTTTTTGATCTCACGGATGCTAACGCACTCGCTCAGATATTTCACGACACCTTCACTAAACTCAGAAAAAAACTCGTGAGTTGACAGGTACTCGGCAGTTGATTGCTCAATCATTATTTAACTCCCAAAATTCAAGGGTTACCATGGGTATGCATAGAAATTTTAACCAACCTTTCATGACAATGAAAGAACTCTATAGTCTGTCAGAATTAATTGAACCATAATTCAACATCATTATTACCTCACTGCACTCTTCTGCTTCTGGTCAAATGTGGCCAGTCCAGTCTGATTTTATTCTGAATTTAACAAAAGGCTTCTATCAACAACAGGAACGAGATAACTGCTTTACTATAACAAACCCTAGCCAATTACCCTCTCACAGGCTGCCCAGATTGTTATAAAATCTTGGCTAGTACGCCTACTAAACCAACAACTGTCACATTCTAATTGATTTTTCTTTTCAATCCTTGAGAGTCGGCCACGCTTCCTTTTCCAGATACTCAGCGTATTTTATTTAAGAGAATCACATTATAATCCAAATTCAGGTAATTTCCCTTCAAACACAAGTGCCATTGTTATCAATCTGTAGTTAATCTCATCCTCTATCCTGTCCGGTAATATTCATTATTTAACCCGGCCTCAATCAAAAACAGATTTTCTGACCAACTTCCGGGATAGTTGCCTGCCATCCCATGCGCTGAAAACAGGTTTTTAATGACATTGAGGCGCTAGGCTCTCCATGCACCAAATACAAACGCGGTTTAGGTTCATTAAATTCACCCGCCCATGCTAATAATTGACTCTGATCAGCATGTGCACTTAGCCCGCCCAAAGTATGAATGGTTGCAGCAACACTAATATCGCTCCCGTGAATTTTTATATTCTTTCTCCCGTTAACTAACTCTCGACCTAAGGTACCTTCAGCCTGAAAACCAATAATCACAACATGTGCATTGCTCCGCCACAAATTATATTTAAGATGATGACGAATCCGTCCACCAGTGCACATACCACTACCTGCGATAATAATAGCCCCGCCTTCTATCTGGTTAACCTCCATTGATTCTTCGGAACTTTCTGAATAAACCAGATTAGGTAACCAAGCATGCCAACCATTTTTAGCCAGACTGTTAAATTCTGGGTCATCATTATTAAATAAATAGGTGTGTTGCTCATATATTCGACTAGCACTAATGGCCATAGGGCTATCAAGATAAACTTTGTGTTGAGGGAGAGATCCCTCTCTATATAACTTGCCTAACCAATAGATTAAATCCTGAGTTCTGGCCACTGCAAAAGATGGAATAATGACGTTACCGCCCGATATCATTGCCTGTTTAAGAATATCCCTGAGTTCGTTTAATGTAGACTCCAGAGGTTTATGATCACGATCACCATAAGTTGATTCCAACAGCAACACATCCGCTTTCTTGACTGACTTAGGATCTCTAAGCAAGGGAGAATTTGGGTTACCCAAATCACCAGAAAAGACGAGTGTTTTAGTCGTGTCCGCATCTTCCAATACCACAGTTACTATGGATGAACCTAATATATGCCCTGCTTCACTAAATTTAACCGTAACCCCTGGAATTACCTGAAATTGCACCTCATAATCATAAGTATGCCGTAATTCAAGCAATTTATTTACATCATCCAGTGTAAATAATACTTCCAACAACTCTTTTCTTTTCCTTTGACGGCGTTTGTTTTCCCATGCTACATCTCGCTCTTGCAATGCAGCAGCATCTTCTAACATTAAATCCAGCAAATGATAACTGCCTTCGGTCAAAAAAACCTTACCTCTAAAACCTTCTTGGTAAAGCCTTGGCAGTCGTCCACAATGATCCAGATGGGCATGAGATAATACAACAGCATCGATGCTAGATGCGTCAAAAGCAAAATCCGCCGCATTCAGTTTATCCGCTTCACGCCCTCCCTGGTACATCCCACAATCTAGCAAAATACGTCCTGCAGATGTTTCTAATAAATGACAAGAACCAGTAACCTGACCTACCCCACCTAGAAAAGTTACATTAGCCATTACATATTCCCCCCTACTGTTACAAATTTTCTTTAACCTGAATTCATGACATCATAACGACACACTTTACAGATTCAAATATATTAGCGGTAATAATTTCGCCTGTTTTGTTTCTAGGGCGACTAAACATTCCTATTCCACTGTTATCCTACATCCATCACGACAAATTTTGAACTTGAATAATATGCAAACCTCGAAAAGAACAATAGTTATGATCTCGAATATATTACGTTTCCGTATTCCCAACTGTTAATAACGGCACCACCTATAAAAGCATTGTCCACTATTTATTTGTAGCAATTATAAATCCCGATAAACCAGAATTCGTCATTAAGAAAACCGAATTTGGCAGCTATAAAAACGTACGATTTACCCATTCAATTCCGCTGGGTTAAAAAGTGGATGCAGATACCGTAAAAGCAGGCTACGATAAAGCTGTGTTAAAAGTGGAGTCAGAGAAAAAGCCTCATAAGAGGCTGCATCAATTAAGGTTAGTTAAAATCTGGCAGCGCCTTAGTAACAGGCTGACCACCCTGTAGAATCGGCCTATTTTTGTGTTATTAACTAAAGGCATTAACTGAATACAAAGGAAGTCACTATGGAATACAAAGACTATTACAAAATAATGGGTATTGCCAAAAATGCCTCTAAGGATGAAATCAAGCGTGCCCACAGGAAATTGGCCCGGAAATTTCATCCCGATGTTAGCAAGGAAAAAGATGCCGAAGAGCACTTCAAAGAAGTAGGTGAAGCTTACGAAGTACTTAAAGATCCAAAAAAAAGAGCAGCTTATGATAGATTAGGTGCTAACTGGAAAGCAGGACAAAAAGGCTTTCAACCACCACCTGACTGGGATAAAAGCTTTAAATTTCATACTGGCGGTTTTACAGGTGGTGCATCAGGCTTTAGTGATTTTTTTGAAAGCTTATTTGGACAAAGCCCCGGGGGATTTCGCTATAGTACAGGCACTGACCGCACTATTTATAAAGCACGTGGAGAAAACAGTCATGCCAAAGTCTTTATTGATATAGAAGATGCCTATCAAGGCGCATCACGCAGCCTGAGTTTACGTTCAACAGTATTAAACAAAGAGGGTCAGCCTCAACTAAAAAAACGTACTTTAAACATCAAAATTCCTAAAGGTGTAAAAGAAGGTCAAAACATTCGTTTACAAGGTCAAGGTGGTTCTGGCATAGGAGGAGGACAAGCGGGAGATCTTTATTTAGAAATTGGCTTTAATCCGCACGCTACCTATAAGGTTAATGGACGAGACGTTTCTATAGAACTTCCAATTACTCCTTGGGAAGCCGCTTTAGGAAATAAGATTCAAGTACCCACACCAACAGGAAAAATAGACCTAAAAATCACACCTTGTGTTTCTAGTGGCAAGCGGATGCGCCTCAAAGGACGAGGTATTCCAGGAAAAGTGCCTGGTGACTTTTATATCCTACTAAAAATTGTATTACCTAATAGCTTAAGCGATAAAGAGAAATCTTTATATCAGGCCTTACAACAAGAAAGCATCAATTTTAATCCACGGCTAGAATTGGAGAAAAACCATGGGTAACGTCATTACCACATCAGTATCAGCTGTCATTTTAGAAGAGGAACAAGTCATCTCTTTAGCCGAATTGTGTCAATATTGCAGCTTGCCAGAGGAACAATTAATTATCATGGTAGATCACGGTATTATCGAACCACTAGAGCCAAATGTTTCCATTTCTCACTGGCAGTTTTCTGGGAATAGTTTGTTACGAGTACAAACAGCACTTCGCCTGCAGAGAGATCTTGATGTCAACCTAGCAGGTGCAGTGCTGGCAGTAGAATTATTAGATGAAATCAAAGAATTGCGACAACTGGTAGCCTTTTTAAAACGCTAATAATCGGCACAGAACCCGTAAATACCATTACAACTCCCCAACCAACAAATAACGCTGCAAATAAGCAAAACTAACACGTTCTTGCTCCAATCTCAGCAAGGTTTGTTGTAACTTTTGATAAAGCTGATCTTTAGCATCCGTTAAAGTTGTTAATGGTTTTTGTTCCTAGCTTATTATAGATTCATAAACACTTAGATGGGCAAACTGCTCCAAGGTTTTTTCATCCATTAAAATGGATTTTACTTGAGGATAATAATGACGTAACCGCGATAAAATGGCGAATCCATGAGTATCTAAATCTCCCCAGTAAGAC
>WTAG01000415.1 GCA_013139755.1 Methylomarinum sp.
CTATTGCAATAATTACTAATCTTAACAAATCTTTATCCATTATCTTTCTGCCATGTCGACTGCTTCTTCAATATCTACTGATACCATTCGTGATACCCCCGGCTCTTTCATCGTAACCCCCGTTAATTGCTTTGCAATTTCCATGGTTACTTTATTATGTGAAATATATAAAAATTGGACTGTTTCGGACATCTCCTCAACCATTTGAGAAAACCGTACCACGTTAGCATCATCTAACGGCGCATCCACCTCATCTAACAAACAAAAAGGCGCGGGGTTTAAATCAAAAATTGAAAACACCAAAGCAACTGCCGTTAAGGCTTTTTCTCCACCTGATAACAAATGTATAGAGCTATTTCGTTTACCTGGCGGCCTGGCAATAATATTTACCCCTGCTGCTAATAAATCCTGCTCCGTTAATTCTAAGTATGCGTGCCCACCACCAAATAATTTTGGAAATTTTGTTTGCAGTCCAGAGTTAATTTTATCAAAAGTTTCTTTAAAACGCAGTCTACTTTCCTTATCAATTTTACTAATGGCTTGTTCAAGCATTTCTAATGCCTGAATCAAGTCAGCATGTTGCTCATTTAAAAAGTTGATTCGTTCAGATTGTGCTTTATATTCTTCAATAGCTGTTAAATTAATTGAGCCTAAGCGCTCAATTTTTTTAGTTAACTCTTCTACTCTGCGCTTCCATTCATTTTCTTCTGCTTCAGCAGCTAATGATTCAATCACTTGCTCTGGGTCAGCATCAATTTCCTCTAATTGCTCAGTGATAGTTTGCTGCCTAACCTGGCTATCTTGCTGTTCAAACCTGACTTTGTCTAGCAATTCCTTTTGTTTCTCCATAGCACTTTGCATTTGAGTATGCTGCTGGGCTAATTGCGAAATTTCTGTTTCTGTTTCTTGCTGCCTAGTGCGCTCTGTTTGTAATCTATCATCCAATACCGTTTGTTTTTCAACAAATTCATCCAGCTGCACCTTTTCATCGTCCAGAGGCATTAATGAGGAGTGTAATTTCTTTTCTAACTCTGTAATGCGCGCTTCTGATTGCTGGTTTTGTATTTGCAACCGTTCAATTTGCTTGCCTGTTAAAGACTCTGAGGCTTTTAGTGATTCCATTTGGCCTTGTGCCGCATGCACATTTTTTTGTGCTTCATTAATCGCCAGATCTATTTTATATTGCTCAGCCTGCAATTCCTGACTCTGTATCTCTAGTTTTTCCTTTTTGCCAACTAATTGCTCAAGCGCCTCTTCCGCCTGTAACTTTAAATTTTCGGACTCATCTAGCGTTTCAGCAATATCAGTTATATCAGTCATAATTTCTTCAATATCATGACTGATTTGATTTAAACGTTGCTGCTGCTGTTCTTGCTTGGCAGAATAAGCACTAAATTGAGCACTTTTTGCCGAATATTCGGAACCTAAGACCTTATCTCTTTGCTGCAGACTTTCCCTATTGCTCTCAGCATCTTTTAAGGCTATTTCCGTTTCTTCTGATTGCACTTCCAGCACTTCAGTACTCTCTTGCAAGTCATCTCGTCGCTGTTTTAAAGCACGCAATTCCTTTTCGCGCTGTAAAACACCGGTTTTACCATCATTAACACGAGATATTTTTATCCAATTATTTCCAATCCATGCGCCATCCCGGGTGACAATAGACTCATAAGCTTTTAATTGATGACTACTGTTTTTTGCTGTCGCTATATCCTCAACGCAGTAAACACCCATAAGCAAACTATTTAAATCCCACGGCGAATTCACCTTATCAGCTAATGCCGTTAAATGACTATTGCCTGCTTCTATAGGTTTTGACTGGTGAGTTTCAAACAACACAACGGATTGATCAGTTAAATACTGCAAGCCTTGCACGATCTGTTGACTATCATCTAAACAAATCGCTTCCAGATAACTACTTAGCACTGTTTCTACAGCACTTTCCCAGCCAGCATCCACATCCAGAAATTCAGCTAAACGTTGATTTTCTGATAAATCCATTTTTTCCAGCCATTGCACCAGGCTTTTTTTATCTTTGCCCATCGCATGTTGTTGTAACAATTCCAGCGATGTTATCTTGCCATTCAGCTGATGCAACTCAGAGCGGTCTTGATGTAATTGCTCATGAGCCACTTTAAGCTGCTGACGCTGCTCTATAATTTCCGTATAAATAGCCTCAAGCTGATGTTGCAAATCTTCTCTATCAGTCTCAATTAGCTCAATACTGCTATCTAATGATTCTATTTCCGCCTGCAAGTCTGTCTTAGATAACTCACTATGCTCAGTTTGTAATTTTTTTAAACGTTGCTGTAATTGTTGCGACTGGCTAATTAAATGCGACAGCTTTGCTCGCTGAACTTCTGCTTGCTCGCTATATTTAGAGTTTTCAGATACGTAATCTTCCCATTGCGCCTGCCAGACTGATTTTGTTTGCTGCAAACTTTGCTGTATAGCCAAATTGTCTTCAACTTGTTCAGTCGCAATAATTTGTCGTTCTTCCGCTTCAATAAGTGATTCTTTAATATCTTCTAATTGCAGAATATCAAGATCGCAATCATTTTTAGAATGAGCTGCTTGCTGTTTTAATCGATCAATTTCAACAATGGTTTCTGCATAGCTACTTTCATTATGTTTTATCGTCTGTTGAAGTCGACTCACTTCAGCAACCACATGATAATATTCTTGTTGTGCCGTATCTAAAATCTGCTGCTGGGTCTTTTGCTCAATTCGTTTACCATCAATCGATTTATCGGTATCGCGTAATAACACAAACAGACGATTGTGCTCAGTAGCAATCACTTGCAACTTAGCCTCTAATTGTTGCGCCGTTTGGTGGTAATTATTCCAGCGTATGGCTAATAGTTCACGTTTATATTGGCGTTCCTGCTTTTTTAAATCAGTAAACTTCACCGCTTTTGCTGATTGATTCTTCAGCGTTGCTAATTGCTTCTCAACTTCTTCTCTTAAATCATCTAGCCGCTCAAGATTTTCACGGGTATGGCGCATCCGTGTTTCAGTTTCATGACGACGCTCTTTGTATTTGGATATGCCCGCCGCTTCTTCAATATGAATACGTAGCTCTTCAGGTTTGGACTCCACCATACGAGAAATAGTGCCTTGCTCAATAATGGCATAACTACGCGCTCCTAATCCTGTCCCTAAGAACAGGTCGGTTATGTCTTTTCGTCGACATTTAGTGCCATTTAAAGCGTATTGTGATTGACCATCTCTAGATACCTGACGCCTAATAGAAATGGAATTGTAGCTTGCGTACTCACCTGCCGCTTTACCCTCACTATTATCAAAAATCAGTTCAACTGAGGCGGTACTGACAGGCTTTCTACCTGAAGATCCATTAAAAATAACATCCGCCATATTGCCGCCACGCAGATGTTTGGCAGAACTTTCTCCCATTACCCAGCGTACAGCGTCTATAACATTGGATTTACCGCAACCATTCGGCCCCACAACAGCGGTTAAATTGCCATTTATAAGAATCGTTGTTTGATCAGCAAATGACTTAAATCCTGAAAGTTTAATTTTATCCAGCTTCATTACTGGTAGAATATCCCCTAATATTTATAGTTTGATCTGTGTATTATTAACGATATACGCATGATATTCGACATTTTTTTAAATCTTTTTTATTTAGTCACCATGAGCACTCAACCAAGCAAAACCCTAGATACTTTTGACAATCCAAAACCAGGTCGTGATTTCACTATCCGAATTGATATTCCTGAGTTTACTTGCTTATGCCCAATGACAGGGCAGCCAGACTTTGCCACCATTACAATTGAATATGTACCTAATGAGTTATGTGTGGAGCTAAAAGCGCTTAAGCTTTATATGTGGTCATTTCGTGAACAAGGTGCCTTTCATGAAGCGGTCACTAATGAAATTCTTGATGACATAGTTAAAGTCATCTCACCAAATTTTATGCGTATTCGAGCAGAATTTAATGTTCGCGGTGGTATTTACACCAATGTTATTGTTGAGCATAAAGATGATAACTGGAAAGCGCCTGAATTAGTTAATTTGCCTTAATTCTGCTCTGGCGTATTTTGATTACGCAGTTTTAATCAAAATACGCCATCAATTCGGCTAAAAACCACCGCTCATATTTCTTCCATAAAATGATAACTATAAGAAATTGATGAAAGGAAAAACCTTTTACACTAGCGATATAGCCGTTGCCCTAAAATACGATGGACAACAGGCGCCGAAGGTAACTGCTAAAGGTGAAGGCATTAGTGCAGAGCAAATTCTGGAGATTGCTGAAAAACATGGTATTCCTTTACAAAACGAACCTGAATTGGCCCGAATTCTTGCGCAAGTCCCTTTAGGTGAAGAAATTCCACAAGCACTTTACGTCGCTGTTGCCGAGGTTATTGCCTTTGCTTATTTCCTTAGTGGCAAAACACCTGACACTGATAAATCGTAAAGTGGTATAGGGATAGCATTTTCCAACATTTTT
>WTAG01000324.1 GCA_013139755.1 Methylomarinum sp.
ATCACGAACATGAGTTGTTCCGCGTGTTACATCTGACGGTGTATAGATGAAAGTATCGACCATCTCATAGAGACCATAGTACTTTTCTAATTTACCGCCTTTCGTAAAATGCGGCTCTACGCTATCTAAAATATCTCTAGCCGACATTATCCTTCCTTCTCAATTTTAGTTAAATTTGCTCTTAATACAGGTGCAAAATCATGCTTACCTGGATCAACAAAAGTAAATAAGGAAACATCTTCCTCAATTAACTCAAGACCACCTAATAACTGAGCCTGATCTGTATCACCTACAACCAATGCTTTTAACAATGGTGTTGGTAATATATCCATAGGCATTACTGTTTCAAATACGCCAACAGGTACAATGGCTCTGTTACTGCCATTTTTATCAGTGGTTAATGGAAATAAACGGTTGTCTTTGCGATCTTTACTTGATGTATAAACATTCATCGCTGAATATTTGTCTTTTCCAGCAACGATCCAGCCAAACAATTCACGATCCCGGCCTTCTTTAAGCACTGACACCTGATTGCTATAACAACCTAAATAAGCAAAGTGATCAGCTGCTTCATGTCCAAAAAGAACAGAACCAGAAATCACTCTGTTTTCACATTCCTCTAATTCACCTGCAACCAGGTCATTAGTATTTGCACCAACACGAGTACGTATTAAACGAGGTTTCTTAACAGAAGGACCTGCCAAAGAAACAACTCTTTCTGTACTGATTTTACCTGTAGTAAATAATGCACCAATAGCAATAACAGCCTGATAATCAATATGCCAAACTGTTTTATCGGTATGTACAGGGTCAACAAAATGAATATGCGTACTTGCTAAACCAGCAGGATGTGGTCCAGAAAACTCTGCGACTTGTACTTCATCGACAGAAACAACTTCAGTTCCTGATGCTTTACAAAGATAAGTTTTACCTTCAGTTAATTTAGCAACAACAGCCAAGCCATTAGCAAAGTCTTCTTCACGCTCTTTAATAATAACCGCTGGATCAGCGGCTAAAGGACGTGTATCAATGGCCGTCACAAAAATCGAAGCAGGTGTCATATCAACTGCTGGAATTTTACCGTATGGACGCGTTAAAAAAGATGCCCACAACCCTGAAGCAAGCAAATTTTCTTTAACTTGATCAGCTGTTAATGTTGTTAAATCTTTTTTAGCATATTTTTTAAAGGATTCTTGAGCGACACCTTTTAATTCGATAACAACAGATTGCAAAACACGTTTTGCTCCACGGTTGATTTCTTTAACAACACCAGCAGCTGGTGAAGTAAAATCGACTCCTGGATTTTGTTTATCGGAAAAAAGCACCTGACCTAATTTAACGGTATCGCCAACGGCGACCATCATCTTAGGCTTTAGCCCTACATAATCCTTCCCCAAAATGGCAACAGACTTAATCTTGTTGCCCTCTTCAATGATTTGTTCAGGACTTCCCGTTATGGGAAGATCTAAACCTTCTTTTATATTAAATAGCATAGTGAATAAGCCTGCTCTCCAGACAAGTTGCGGCGAATACCCCCCTTACTATAGGAACTTGAGGGAACAACCTTTTACAACTTAAATAACAGCTGTATTGTTTATTCCGCACACAGTCCTTAAACAAGAGGCACTTTAAGATTTTAAAACCCATTTATTACATCATAAATAGCCTTTTTTCTCAATGTTTGAATTGAAAAGGACAAGGATTAAATAACTATGCATCAACGCTTGCTACATCAGTATTTTTCTGCATTCGGAACACACACTGAAGCAATTACAATCAATTTAGAAATACCACTCACATTACCCACTAAGTCCATCTATAATAAAAGAACATACTTTACATGGTTACACTCAACAAATAGGCACCCATAATGAGTTCAACACAATGCTATTCTTTTCTTACTGGTGACGGCAAAAACAAAGCATTATTAGGCGGCAAAGGTGCCAACCTTTGTGAAATGACACAAATCGGACTTAACGTTCCGGCAGGCTTTGTCATTACAACAGAAACATGCCTTGAATATCTAAACAATGAACATTTAAGTGATTCCCTATTAACAGAAATTCGCCAGCAAACACAGCAACTAGAACAACAAACGGGGAAAAAATTTGGCGATAATAGCAACCCCCTGCTAGTCTCTGTTCGCTCTGGTTCTGCCATTTCCATGCCTGGAATGATGGATACCATTTTAAACCTTGGTCTTAACAAACAAACATTAGCAGGGCTAATTCAGCTTACTAACGATCCACGCTTCGCCTACGATGCTTATCGGCGTTTTATCCAATTATTCGGCAAAGTCGCCCTCAATATTGACGACGAGAAATTTGATATTCACTTTAACGCCATTAAACAACAAGCAGGCATTAATTCTGACGCCGCGTTAAAAGCCGAACACTTAGAACAAATCAGCGAATTATTCCTAACTGTTATACAAGAAGAAACTGGTAAACCTTTTCCTGAAGATGTCTACGAGCAATTAGAACTATCAATCAAAGCGGTATTCAATTCATGGACAGGCAAACGCGCAGTAGATTATAGACATGAATTCAACATCACCCCCGACATGGCTAACGGCACCGCTGTTAATATTGTCACTATGGTTTTTGGCAATATGGGTGACGATTGTGCGACTGGTGTTGGCTTTACCCGCAACCCTGGTACCGGTAAAAATGAAATGTACGGGGAATATCTTGCTAACGCACAAGGTGAAGATGTAGTTGCTGGCATTCGCACCCCAAAAGCAGTGCATGAACTCAGCACAGAAATGCCTGACTTATATAAACAGTTAGTTGACTTGCGTAACAAACTAGAAAATCATTACCAAGAAGTACAAGATTACGAATACACCATCGAGCATGGCATACTTTATTGCCTTCAAACTCGCAATGGAAAAATGAATGCGACCGCCATGGTCAGAACATCAGTAGAAATGTTTAACGAAGGCCTAATCAGCAAAGAACAGGCACTATTACGCATAGACCCTGAATTATTGGAACAATTATTACACCCCCAACTCACGCCTAACCACAACATACCTGCCCTAGCTCGTGGCTTACCAGCATCTCCTGGAGCAGCTTGCGGAAAATGTGTTTTTGATGCTGACACAGCACAAAAACTCGGACAAGCTGGAGAAAAAGTTATATTGCTGCGCGAAGAAACCAAACCTGAAGATATTCATGGTTTTTTTGCTGCCCAAGGTATTTTAACTAGCCGTGGGGGTAAAACCTCTCACGCTGCTGTTGTTGCCAGAGGCATGGGTAAAGCCTGTGTTGCTGGTGCTGAAGATATTGTCATCGATGTTAAGTTACGTCACGCAGTGGTTGGCGATGTGCATATCCGTGAAGGTGAAATCATCACTATAGATGGCAGTAGCGGTGACATCTATTTAGGTAGAATCCCCACCACCCCACCCGAATTTTCAGATGAACTGAAAACACTATTATCATGGGCTGACGAAATATCTGATCTACGCGTCTATGCCAATGTAGACACCCCTGAAAATGCTCTTATTGCTGTCGAGTATGGCGCCAAAGGTATCGGTTTATGCAGAACAGAACGCATGTTTAACGCGCCTGACAGACTACCGCTAGTCATCGACATGATCATCGCTGACAACAAAGAAGACCGAGAAACGTCACTAGACAAGTTATTCCCCATTCAACGAGATGACTTTAAGCAACTATTCGAAGCCATGTCACCCAACCCTGTCACTGTACGCTTACTAGACCCACCAATGCATGAATTTTTGCCTAGCGAAAATCAATTACAGGACGAGATTGAAGCACTAACCCAATATGCAACTATTATTAAGGCGCAACGCGTCACATTAGAATCTATTTCCAGCTCACTCCTACCCTCACCTTTTGATCAACTCAATGAAGAAACCATTAACGAGACCATTAGCAAAAAATCGCTCATGTTAAAAAAGGTCAGAGATTTATTTGAAGTTAATCCAATGCTAGGACACAGGGGTGTTAGACTCGGCATGAGCTACCCAGAAATTTATCGCATGCAAATACGTTCTATACTTGAAGCCACTGCCTTATGCATAAAACAAGGCATTGCAATAGCACCTCAGATCATGGTGCCACAGGTTATAACTGCCCAAGAGCTTAAAAAAGTCAAAGAAATGGTGGTAGAAATCCAACAAGATGTTGAAAATCAATTTGGAATCACCCTTAACTTTAAATTTGGTACGATGATTGAAACAGTTAGATCCTGCACCCGAGCAGGACAACTAGCTGAAATTGCAGAGTTCTTTTCTTTTGGTACTAATGACTTAACACAAGCCACCTTCTCATTTTCTAGAGAAGATGCCGAAAATAAATTCTTACCCTTATATAACGAAGCAGAACTACTACAAGACAACCCTTTTGAGGTTTTAGATATTAAAGGAGTAGGGGAATTAATGAAACTGACTGCCAAATTAGGCAGGGAAACTCGACCTGATCTCAGTATAGGCATTTGCGGTGAACAAGGCGGACATCCAAAGTCAATCCGCTTCTGTCATGATATAAAACTCAACTATGTCTCATGCTCTGCACCTAGAATACCCATTGCCAGACTGGCAACAGCACATGCTAAGTTATTGGAAAATCAATAATATAGAAGCCCTCCCAACAAGGGAGGGCTTCTAAAAAATCACACCGAGGGCGGACGCTCCTACAAAATAATACTCTTGAATAACAAACAAAGAATAATTCACACAAAGGCACTGAGACACGAAGAAGAGAGGTGTTTTCCTCTGTGTCTCAGTGCCTTTGTGTGAGAATAAAACAAAAACCATAATCAACTAATTTTTGTTACTTAGTGATTGGTGGTCGTGGAACGGCCTGATTCGCTACTTATTAAAAGTAGTTCCCGCAGTAGCAGGTAGTACTGGCATTGTTTGCTTAGGGAACTCACCTGTCAAAGCATCTAAAAAGGCAACAATATCTGCTATTTCAGCTTTAGACAAATCTTTACCCAACTGCAATTTAGCCATTAACTTAACAGCTTTATCTAAACTCTTAACACTACCGTTATGAAAATAAGGTGCAGTTAATGCAATATTACGCAATGTAGGCACTTTCCACATATGCTCATCGGCTTCTTTACCTGTTACTTCAGCCAAACCCTTATCATCTTTAAAACCATATTGCGCTTCAAAATAACCATTAGCGATTACAGGGAATTTTTGGAATGTACCAGGACCATTAAAGGCAGGCCCACTATGACAACTTGTACAACCCAAATCTACAGCCTTATTCATACCACGAATTTGTTGCTCAGTCATTGCTGACTTATTACCTTTAACATACTTGTCAAAAGCACTATTCGGCGTAATCAAAGTTCTTTCATAAGCCGCAATTGCTTTAGTTGCAGTATCTTTTGAAATTGAATCCTTACCAAAAGCCTTATGAAATGCATGCTGATAACCTTCAATTGCTTTTAAACGAACAACTACGTCATCCCAGCTTTTCATACCCATTTCAATAGGGTTAGTCACAGGACCTGCCGCTTGAGCTTCTAAACTAGCAGCACGACCATCCCAAAACTGTACTTTATTAAATGCAGCATTCCAAACAGTTGGCGCACTACGACCACCAACCTGACCACCAACACCCACAGAACCCGCACGATTATCTTCACCACCTAACATAGTGTTATGACAAGATGCACAAGAGACAGTACCTGAAGATGATAAACGAGGGTCATGAAAAAGCATTTTACCCAAAGCGACTTTTTCAGCCGTTGTAGGGTTATCAGAAGGCGCAGGCGCCTTTGTAGGCAATGCCTGAGCAAATACAACAGAAGCAGAACCAGCAAGTGCCAAAGCAGCTACTAGCGAACGAATTTTAAACATACTAATCTCCAAGAATTATTATTGTTGTTGATGAACTACCAATTGAATTGTAAGGTATGATAACTGCGAGGTAAATCAAAAAAAGGAACTAGCCATGTCTATAGCCGAAAAAACCAAACTATCCGAACAAGAATACTTAAAAGGTGAAGAGACAGCAGAATTTAAACACGAATACCTAAAAGGTGAAGTTTGGGCCATGGCAGGAGCCAGTGACAACCATGTCACTATTGCAGGAAACTTATTTGTTGAACTTAAACAAAAACTCAAAGGCACCCCTTGTCGCAGCTACATCTCAGACATGAAAGTCAGAGTAGAACATGCCAACGCCTTCTTTTACCCCGATATTTTTGTCACTTGCGAGAAAAAAGACCAACAAAACACACATTATAAAGAATACCCAGTTTTTATAGCCGAAGTTCTATCCCCTTCTACCGAAGCCTATGACCGTGGTGATAAATTCAAATATTACCGGCAACTCTCTAGCCTGCAAGAATACTGGTTGATTGATGCACAAAAAATGTCTATCGACTGTTTTACACGTCAAAGCGATAATGCCTGGATTTTACATAATTACTCACTAGCGCAAGAGCAATCGACAATCAAATCACTAGACATTGAATTATCTATTGATGAAGTATATCTGGATACATCTGTAACTGATTAAAAACAATAGTTCTGCCTTATTGACAGTTAAACCTAGTTAAAAAACCTCAAAAAAGTAAATTCAGCCATTTTCACAGGTAATGACAATTTAATACACATTACCTCATTCCCGCCTGCTCTTAGCGAGAATCCATATTTCTAAAATAGATTCCCGATAAAAACCCTCAAAAATGACGAAACCGTACAGGTAATCAGGTAGATTTATAAAAAAGGCACTTTCACCTTTCCTTGCCTGCATAAAACTCACGAACATCTTCGTTATTAACCCGTTAATAAAGATCTTCAACCGGTAAACTAAGGTTTAATGACTCAAAAGTCAGCTCATATTCCTGTAAAGAAGAGATATTTTGATATGCCATTTATTTAATGGTCTGACCCAGACGCCAAGTAGAACGAGACAACACCTCTACAATAATTGTAGGTGACTGAGTGAAATATTCGTTTTCCTCATCATCATTACAAACAACCATCACATCTGGAAAAAATATTCACCACCCATTTTAACTTTAAGTTCTGAAGAAAATGGCTCACAAGTCGTATTTTCCAACAGATTACCTATAATCGCCAGGACACATTCATGGTAATACGTTGATGATTTTTACTAGAACCAGCCACAGCATAAATATCACCATCAATACACTCATGCTTAATTTCGCTGATCAACTCATCACTCAAATATGCTTCTTCACTGATTATGTTGTGCTGTTTAGGTTTTAGCATAACTTTTTCTCACCAATACCCTGACAGCAAACACTACAAATCAATAGCAGGCCTTAACCCCCAAATAATTAAACACATATCTGCATTACCCAACTCACCAGCCACTTTTATTCATAACTGACAATTTTTGTCAGTTACTAACATCTTATTGACCTAATTCACTATCAAATTCAAAGAAAGTTTGTAAATTACCTGTCAGTTTAAAAACACAAAAAAAACAGTATCACTTTTAAACCACCTACTTACGCTGTGTTCTTACCCCTAAAAAAAACCATTACCACAAACTGGCACAACATCTGCTTTAAGAAAAATGACTACAACCATTACAGAACTACTAGGAAAATATTATGACCATGAAAAAAGTACAACAAGGTTTTACCTTAATCGAACTGATGATCGTTGTTGCGATTATCGGTATCTTGGCATCGATCGCGATTCCGGCTTATCAAGATTACATTGGTAGAGCACAAGTTTCTGAAGCAATTCAATTGCTTGGAGGATTAAAAACACCTGCCGAAGAAAGATTAGGTACTGACGGAGATATGGCTATAAACCTTTCTGATTATAAAACAAAAGGAAATTATGTATCATATCTTCAAGTAATAGACGATTCTGCTGATCCATATTCATTTGAAGCAGTATTTAAAGCTACTGGGGTAAACTCTGGAATTGCTGATACATCAGTTGAACTAACATATACTGGTGGAACTTGGACTTGTGATGCTGGTGCGGAAAATGGAGCAAATAATGGTGGTATACCTATCGAAGCTAAATACTTACCATCTGCTTGTAAATAAATCATAACATTGCTCGATTTTTTAAAAAAGAGTCACCTTTGCGTGGCTCTTTTTTTTATTTCCATATACCTTTCAACTGCAATCCTTTATTTACCCTATCTTAACGGACATTTCATACTTGATGATTGGCCCAACCTATCAGCACTCAGCAACATCCCATCACCTACAGATCTCAGTGACCTACTGAAATTTATTGTCAACAATAATTCAGGTCAACTGGGTCGCCCCATTCCTCTTTTAAGTTTTGCTTTACAAGCTGAACACTGGCCTAACAACCCTTCCGCATTTAAACTAGTAAATCTACTCATTCATTTACTGAATGGTTTTCTATTAACTCTAATCACACATTATTTATTAAAACCATTTAATTCACTCGCTTGCTTAAAATGGTGGTTAACTGGAATTATTGCTGGACTGTGGCTAATCCAGCCCATCCATGTTTCATCCGTTTTATACACAGTACAGCGCATGACTTTGCTCATGGCCTTTTTTAGCTTAGCATCAATAGCAGGCTATTTATGGGGTAGAGATTATTGTCAAAAATCCTTAATAACAGGTTATTTAATCAGCACCAGCGCCTTAGTTATCGGTGGCCTCTGTGCTGTTTTTAGCAAAGAGAATGGTGTGTTAATCGTACTTTATATCGCCGTCATTGAATTTACTCTATTTGCCAACACCACCAAACCAAAATACTGGCGTACATGGCTGACATTTTTTATTTATATACCTATTAGCATTGGTTGCCTATATTTTGTATTTCACATAGAACAATATATTCAAGGGCATAACTACCGAAACTATACGCTTACTGAACACCTACTCACCGAAAGCAGAATATTACTCGACTATATCAGTAAAATCATACTGCCACGCCCCAATGCATTTGGACTTTTTTTTGATGACTACAACATATCTAAAAGTCTTTTTAACCCACTTAACACGTTATTTTCCAGCCTATCAATACTAGCACTTATTATTTACGCTTTTTTAACACGAAAAAAACATGTATTTTTTAGCTTCTCTATACTTTGGTTTTTTGCCGGTCATATTCTTGAGTCCAGCTTTATCCCATTGGAACTATATTTTGAACACAGAAACTACCTGCCTGCCTTTGGGGTAATTTTCGGCTTATCAATTTTTGTTACTAACAGCCTAAATCATTGCTCTACTCGTTTTGTTAAACAACTGATTTTCAGCTTAATCGTTCTCTACATCATTATTGTAGGTTTAATCTGTCACGAAGAAGCCAGACTATGGAGCAAGCCCAAACAGCAGTCACTCATTTGGCAGGCTAACCATCCACTATCTAAACGCGCGAACGCTTATGCAGCACAAACCAGAATAGACCTTAAGCAACCGATTAAAGCCGATCATCTACTTAAGAAAATAAGCATGATTGATCCATCAGATAATGCATCTCACTTAATGAGGTTAGAATTAAATTGCCTTATTAATCACTTACCCCCTGCTGAAATTAATCATATATATAAAATATTACCCGATACAAAAACCGAGATTGCAACAACACAAACAGCGCTAAAACTCACAAAACGCTGGCTAAAAAATCAATGCAATAATATGTCCTCTGAACAACTAGAAAATATTTTAACGACCCTGTTATCAAATACAAGATATAGCAACCAGAAAATCCATTTAACCTCAACATTAAGCCTTTTTTATGCCAGCACCAATCAGTACCCTAAAGTATTTATACTTCTAAACCGAATGATTAAAGACATGCCTAATACAAAAGAACTTATTATATTAAAAATACGCTATGCAATTGCCAACAAACAGTATCAAAATGCACTAGACTGGTTAAAAGAAAATAAACTTCATCATCCTGCATTAAAACCGTCTGATATTACCTTTACCAACCAACTTAATCACATGGAAAATGCTATACATCAATTACAACCATGAATAGATTAAACTTTATAAATAATCCTAAGATCCTATTAAGTTTAGCTTTTTGTTTAGCAACTCTATGTTTTTATCCAGGGTTAAATTGTTTTTTTATTTTTGATGATTATGGCAGTATTACTCATAACCCAACTT
>WTAG01000015.1 GCA_013139755.1 Methylomarinum sp.
CGTTGGGATAAACCCCGGTGCTAGACCGAATTGCCTCTTTAGCTACATTGACATCAGCCACGGGATCAGAGTTAGCATAATCATTCCACTGATCAGTGCCTGACAATGTGTTTTTATGATTCACATCATATAAAGATAGGTCTCTAGCCATTTCAGCCTGTGCATTCTCTAAAATTAAAGAGTTAGCACGCATCACCGTATTAGTTGCTCGGCTGGCTAAATCAATACCGGGTACAGCACCTGCTTCACGCTGATGCTCACGTGGTACCACAGCCTCAAGGCCATGATTTTCTAGTGCAAATGGTTTACCTTCGTAACCGAATTGCAAACGTTTAAATGCAGTGCCTGGTGCACGCGCTGAGTTATATAAACGAAAAGCTTCCTTGCCGAATTCAATAATCTTACCGCCAGAAACAGAGACAGGAACTCGAGGAAACAAAGCCATTCCAATATGTTCAGGATGAATATAGCCTTGAACATGGGTGGTTAAAATAGGGTCAATCACCCTTAATTGTGCGTTAGTTGGCATCTGTATTTTTCCTTATCTTGGTAATAACATCACTTCAAACTGATCACCATCGGCGGCAGCGGCTTGAAGTGCTCTAGCAACGACTAAACCTGCTGCTTTGGTAATTAATTTTGCACCGGTACCGACTTGTAGTTCCGCCCCAATAGCCACTGGCCCACCCGCAATAGCAATACTGGTTCCTAGCACGTCAGTGGCGACTAAATCACCACTCACGCCATCGGTTACCGCCAATCCTTGCATGGTGTCACCCGAAGCAGGCACGGTACCGTCATAGTCAATAGCGCCAAATTCAGTAATCGTTGCCGAGGCCAAAACAGCCAAGGTAAGAATCGGTTTTTTAAGTGCAGGCATTAGCGTTGCTCCTGTTGGGTAACTAATTGAACCGCTGTTATATACGGCGTATTCGGATGTTCACGTTGATAATCCAAAGCCTTGTTATGCAAAGCTAAATTGTCAGCATCAACTTGTGTACCTGCCGGTGCATTAAAATCAGCATGCTGGGTTGTCACATCATCAAACTGAGTTTGCCTGGTGTTCACAGTCGCAGGGATTTTATCCAGCAAGCCCTTCACAAAATCTAATTGTGATGTTTTTACCGTTTGTGCTTTATCACCTGTTCCCTGGGAGAATTCAAAAGCACCATCAGCCACTTTATCCAGACTCATCATAAAATCAGCGGCACCCGCGATATCAGCCGGGGCAACACCACGATCTATATGACTTTTAACTAAAGCACTAAACTCACTTTGCTTACGCTCTGCACGTTCGCTGTCTAGTTGCTGTTGTAAGGTTGATTGTTGTTTAGCAAAATCAGATTCAGCCGTTGCTTTAGCATCAGCTGCACCTTTTGCTTTGGCGGCATCAATATCAGCCTGGGTAAACTCGGACATAATGCCGTCTCCTGGTTTGTTGTTTTTAGAAAATTGTGTGTTTGTTTGCTGTTCTTCATCATTTTCAAGATCAGCAATATGTCGGTTAAGTGAGTCAATATCCCAATCGGGCATCACTTCATCTGCTTTTTCTTTACCGAACTGCTCAATCAGAAAATCACGCATATTGCGCATCATTTTGGCTAACAGATTAGGTGTGCGTGTATCCATCATAAAATCCAGACCCTGTTCATTTGCATTAAATGAGACGGGGGCCATCCCTTCAACAGCAGGCGGCTCTGCACCCAGCCAAGCAATATGACCTAGCTTAAAGCCGTTATCAGTGGGTAATAAACGAATGGAACGCTCAAATAAATTGCCGTTTTTAACTAACGCTTCAAACTGAGGCTCTATTTTGGTTGATTTAACATATAAAGAATCACCCTCACGCTTTAACTCAGACGACTGGCCATACGCAAAAGGCGAGTACATTTCTTTATGAGTGATTACGTGTGGCGCAGGGTGCTCAGGATCGTGATTTGCAATCACCTGGTCTAAATCAGCCTGGGTAAACTGGCGAGTGTTTCCTGCGCTATCGGTTTGTGTTCCGGCACGGAATATCTCCACCCAATCGTTAAGGCCTTTAAAGTCTGCTTGAAGTTTGTTTGTATTTGGCATGGGTGAATTATCACCCTGGAAGCCACAGCTCGTAAGCTGTGAAACGTTTCACGCCTAGTCTGAAAGCTGCTTTTTTATACAATGGCAGAAAGTTATTTTTAGGTCAAGTGTTATGAAATCTGAGTATTCTGAAACCAATGGTTTGATTCGTGTTTATACAGAAGGGCACGATTATAAAAAGCGGAGTTTGTTTGTGGGCGTGGTCTCAGTTTTTTGGATTGACGATAAAACAGCCTTTTTGTTCGGGGCATTAACTAACGCTACCGACAATACCAAGCGAGATTTGTTACCTGTGTTTGATCAGCTCATAAAACGTGGAGCAACAAAGGCTCAAATGAAACGAAGTAAAGGGCACAAAATGCCCTTTGGCCGGATTGTCGCCTCGGATGAGTTTGAGGATATGTGGGAAGTGGATTTTCTTGAATTAAATGGTTTTTTTATTTAACGCAAAAATGAGGATTGAAAAATGACAACGCAGGGGGAAAGCCCTTAGAGAATGACGACCTCCGATAAGCTCATTAATTTGGGCTTCTTGGGTAGAACTGTGATCAATAAAAAAAACCAATGAATGAATATGACATAAAAAGATTAGCCCTGGTTCTTGCGATACAAGCCGAGATAGAAGGCATGAAGATTGAAAATATGCAACTGGAGAAAGCGGGTTTCTCTTATACCTATACTGAGGCTGACTTTTTTAAAAAAGCTGAAGAGTTAAGAGTTATATCATCAAAGCATTATCAACAATTATGGAATTACCCCGATATTAGCAGGAT
>WTAG01000082.1 GCA_013139755.1 Methylomarinum sp.
AGAAATTAGGTGGTAGTGTGCCGACAGGTGCCTTAATGGTAGGCCCTCCTGGAACAGGTAAAACTTTGCTGGCTAGAGCGATTGCAGGTGAAGCAAAAGTGCCTTTTTTTACAATTTCGGGTTCAGACTTTGTAGAAATGTTTGTTGGGGTAGGTGCCTCTCGTGTCCGTGATATGTTTGAACAAGCCAAGAAACATGCGCCTTGTATTATTTTTATTGATGAGATTGATGCGGTAGGTCGTTCTCGTGGTGCTGGCTTAGGTGGTGGTAATGATGAGCGTGAGCAAACATTAAATCAGTTATTGGTTGAAATGGATGGTTTTGAAGGTAACGAAGGCATTATTGTTGTTGCTGCGACTAACCGGGCTGATGTGCTCGATAGTGCTTTATTGCGCCCAGGGCGTTTTGATAGACAGGTGACAGTTGGCTTGCCAGATATTAAAGGTAGAGAGCAGATTCTAAATGTGCACATGAAAAAAGTGCCGGCTGCTGAAGATGTGATTGTTAGGTATATAGCTCAGGGGACACCAGGATTTTCAGGGGCTGATTTAGCTAATTTGATTAATGAGGCTGCATTATTTGCAGCAAGAGCAAATAAGCGATTCGTTAATATGTCTGATCTTGAAAAAGCAAAAGATAAGTTAATTATGGGGGTTGAAAGACACTCCATGGTTATGGACGAAAAAGAGAAGAAAATGACCGCTTATCATGAGGCCGGTCATGCCATTATTGGTAAACTCGTTCCAGAACATGATCCCGTCTATAAGGTCAGTATCATGCCAAGAGGTCGTGCTTTGGGTGTGACTATGTTCTTGCCAGAAAAAGATCAATACAGTGCCAGCAAACGTAAACTAGATAGCATGATTTCGAGTTTATATGGCGGTCGTATCGCTGAGGAGCAAATCTTTGGTTGGGAGCAGGTTTCTACGGGTGCTTCTAATGATATTGAAAGAGCGACTGAGTTAGCTCGAAATATGGTAACTAAATGGGGCTTATCTCGTCGTTTAGGACCTTTGGCTTATGGTGAAGAGGATGGCGAAGTATTTTTAGGACATTCTGTGACCCAAAATAAGTCAATTGCAGAAGGTACTGCTTGTACAATTAATGAAGAAGTCAGAAAAATTATTGATCAAAACTATCAGCGTGCTGAGCAGATTTTGAAAGATAATGAAGATATTTTGCATACAATGGCTGATGCTTTAATGAAGTATGAAACTATCGATAAATATCAAATTGAAGATTTGATGGGTAGAAAGCCTGTTAGAGAGCCGCAAGGATGGGATGATACTCCGCCACCTGCTGGTAAAGATGAAAAATCTGAAGAAGTAGATAAAAAGGATGATAATTCATCAGTTGAAGATGAAACAGCTGAGCAAAACTAGTTTGTTTCTTTGAAAAAAGGGAGAGGCTTGCCTCTCCTTTTTTTTTTGGATAAAGAAACTTAGACTATTAGTTTATTTATGCGGAGCAGATAATAATGAAGAAAAAGTATTTTGGAACCGATGGTATTAGGGGGGAAGTGGGTAAGCATCCAATTACACCCGATTTTATGCTTAAACTTGGCTGGGCAACTGGACGTGTATTTGCAGAAGAAGGTCATGGGTTTGTTCTAGTTGGGAAGGACACACGGATATCTGGTTATATGTTCGAGTCTGCATTAGAAGCTGGTTTGTCAGCTGCGGGCGTAGATACACGATTATTAGGGCCTATGCCTACGCCAGGTATTGCTTATTTAACTCGGACTTTACGTGCAAAAGCAGGCATAGTCATTAGTGCTTCTCATAATCCGTATTACGATAATGGAATAAAATTCTTTTCGGTTGAAGGTACTAAATTACCAGATGAGCTAGAGCATAAAATCGAAAGTTATATCGATTCACCTATGTCCACTGTTGAGTCGTCAATGCTAGGTAAAGCCAGTCGAATAGAAGATGCAGCAGGGCGATATATTGAATTTTGTAAATCAACGGTATCAACAAGTCTTGATTTTAAAGGGCTTAGGATCGTTGTTGATTGTGCCCATGGTGCAACCTATCACATTGCACCACATGTATTTACCGAAGTCGGAGCAGAAGTCGTTACCATCTGTGCAGAACCAGATGGGCTGAATATCAATGAGGAATGTGGCGCGACTAAGCCAGAATTGTTGGCTGAAAAGGTTATAGAATTTCGTGCTGATTTAGGGATTGCATTAGATGGTGATGGTGACCGTTTAATAATGGTTGATCACAAAGGAGAGGTTGTTGATGGAGATGAGCTGATTTATATCATCGCAAAATCTAAGCAACAAGCTGGCGAGTTGAAAAATACAGTCGTTGGGACATTGATGTCCAATTTAGGTATGGAGAACAGTCTTAAAGCGCTTGGTATTAATCTGTTAAGGGCGAATGTAGGGGACCGTTATGTAATGGAGATGATGATCAAAAATAAGGCGGTTTTAGGCGGAGAGGGCTCGGGTCATATCATTTGTTTGGATAAAACCACGACAGGTGATGGCATAGTCGCAGCATTGCAAGTTTTAGCTGAAATACAGCAAACGGGAAAAAGCCTATACGAACTTAAATCCGGGATGCAGAAATATCCACAGATACTAAAGAATGTGCGAGTCAATAAAAAAGTAAATCTTGATGAGGTTGAGAGCGTTCAGAAAGCCGTGCAAACGGTAGAAAAAAAAATGGGGGCAAAGGGACGAGTGTTATTGCGAGCCTCAGGAACAGAGCCTTTAATTCGGGTGATGGTTGAAGGTGAAAATTATGATGATGTGGTTAAATATGCCGATCAATTGGTTGATGATGTGAAGAAAGCAATCTGAGCTTGAGTTTGTAGGGTTTAACCTATATTATAAGTGGTTTAATTTTTCTTGGAGTATGTAATGCGTCAATCTCTAGTGATGGGTAATTGGAAGATGAACGGTTCACGTTCAGAAGGGCTTGAACTAGCAAATGCAATCGTTGCTGGTCTGAAAGATGGTGATAAAGGTATTGCTGTTTGTGTTCCTTCGGTTTATTTGTCTGATATTGAGCGTGCAATAGAAAATACTCCATTAGCATTGGGCGGTCAAAATGTAGCTGATCAAACATCAGGTGCGTATACAGGTGAAGTATCAGCCTTTATGTTAAAAGAATGTGGTTGTAGTTATGCGTTAGTAGGGCATTCAGAAAGACGTTCTTACTATGGCGACACGAATGAATCAGTTGCAGCACGTTTTTGCCAAGCACAAAAAGAAGGTTTAGTTCCTGTCTTATGTATCGGTGAAACATTAGAAGAGCGTGAAAGTGATACAACATTTGCAGTTATTGATGAGCAATTAAATGCGGTTATCGATATGGCAGGTATTGATGCACTTGCAAACTCTGTTATCGCTTATGAGCCAGTATGGGCAATCGGTACAGGAAAAACAGCATCCGATGAGCAAGCACAAGAAGTTCATAAATACATTCGTGAGCAAATAGCAGCTAAAAGTCAAACAGTTGCAGAAAAAATTCAGATTTTATACGGTGGCAGCGTTAAGCCAGACAATGCAAAAGCTATTTTTGCAATGCCTGATATTGACGGTGGCTTAATTGGTGGGGCTTCATTAGATGCAGCGTCATTTTTAGCAATTTACAAAGCGATTTAAGTAGAAATATATGTATCAAGCAATCATAGTTGTTCATGTGTTGTTAGGATTGGGTGTTGTTGGCCTAGTACTTATTCAACAAGGTAAGGGAGCTGATGCCGGTGCTGCATTCGGTAGTGCGTCATCAGGGTCAGTTTTTGGTGCACAAGGTGCATCATCTTTTTTATCCAGAACAACTGCGATTCTGGCCGCTTTGTTTTTCTCAACAAGCTTGGGGTTAGCAGTGATAGTTGGTAATAACGAAGGTGATATTGACTTAATGGCTGCACCTGAAGTTAAAAATGTACTTGCTGATGTACCTTTAGTTAATAACGCAGAAGCCGTACCTGTTTTAGATAGTCTTCCTGTAGTTAAGGAAGAAGTGCCTGCTGCATTGACTGAAGAGACAAAAGCAGTTACTGAATAAGCAAAAGAGTTGTAATTACCCCTCGATAGATTGATTAATGACTTTTCGGGGTAATCGATTTTTCTGTATAAGGGATCGATTGAGATTTGCCGATGTGGTGAAATTGGTAGACACGCCATCTTGAGGGGGTGGTGACTTAGGTCGTGCCGGTTCAACTCCGGCCATCGGCACCAGAACAAAGTCCGTACAAGTACGATAAAGACCAGAAAGCCCACGAGTTGTATAGCTTGTGGGCTTTTTTGTGTCCGTTAGAGTCCGAGGAAAACCATTGACATCCGCACCCACTTGGGGGTATTTTTGATGGTACTTAATTGAAATTTTGTAAAAAGTACCATCAGGTACCATCAAATGACTTTAATAAATACCATCATAAAGAACGCCAAGCCACAGGATAAGCCTTATAAGCTGACTGATGAAAAAGGCATGCATTTACTCATTAAACCTAATGGAGGTAAATACTTTAGGTTTAATTATCGAATACATGGCAAGCAAAAAACTTTATCACTTGGGGTTTACCCTGAAACTACTTTAAAAAAAGCCCGAGAAAAGCGAGATAAGGCGAGAAGCCAAATTGCTGAAGGAATTGATCCTATGGCGGAAAAAAAGGCTGATAGTAATGATTTTAAGGTGGTTGCTTTAAACTGGTATGAATCTAAAAAACACCTTATTACAGAAGATACCCATAGAAAAAAACTAAGGCGTTTTGAATTACATGTTTTTCCGGTTCTCGGTCATTTAAACATTACCAAAGTAAAATCCCCTGATGTACTCAAAGTGGTTAAACCACTTATTGCAAGACAGAAACTTGATACAGCTCATCGGTTAAGAGCAGAATTAAGTGAGATATTTGCCTATGCCATCGTGCATGGCATTATTGAATATGATCCTGCTCAACCAGTCGCTAAACAAATTCCTGTACATAAAGCAGAACATAGAGCGGCATTAACTGATCCTAAAGACGTTGCACAGTTACTAAGAGATATTTTTAATTATCAAGGAACCTTTGTGGTGCAATGTGCATTTAAGCTTTCGCCTATGTTATTTCAAAGACCTGGTGAAATACGCCAAATGGAATGGAAAGATGTTGATATTGAAGCTAAAGAGTGGCGGTATTTAGTCACTAAAACCAAAGTACAGCATATTGTCCCTTTATCTACCCAAGCCATAGCGATTATTGAAGAAATTAAACCCTTAACGGGTACTGGTCAGTATGTTTTCCCCTCAAGCCGTAACGATGGCAGGCCAATGTCAGAAAATACCATTAGAACAGCATTAAGAACGCTAGGGTATGACGGTAAAACGATGACAGCGCACGGTTTTAGAACTACAGCATCAACGCTTTTAAATGAGCAAGGATGGTCTCCAGATGCAATTGAGCGTCAATTAAGTCATATGCCTAGTGATCAGGTGAGAGCGGCTTATAATCGAGCGCAGTATCTTGAAGAACGTAGACGGTTAATGCAAAGTTGGTCTGATTATCTGGACGGCTTAAAAAATGGGGCTAATGTGATTCCTTTTAGAAAGCAAGTTTAAATTAGGTGAGTTATGAGTTTAGGTCAATTAGGACTTGGTTTAAAGGTAATGTCTAGTTCAGCAAAAAGCATGTTATTTGATTTGTACCAAATTAGGGAAGGTGATCATAAATATCTTTTTTATAGAAAATCTGGAGACTATGTTGAATTTTTTACTACCATGCTTGAAAAGGCTGGTAACCCAAATCAATATAGAGAAATAAGGTTGCTTTCAGGTTTTAAGAAAGGTAGTTTTAATGAATATGAAGAATCACTAAAGATTGCTGAAAATACATTTATTGAAGAGAACGATAAAAAAACAAAAAAATATAGTACACCTGATTTTAAAATTTATTGTGCTATTGCATTGATTGAATGCCAAAAGCAAGCGGTTAAACTCATAAACGCAACGGAAGAAAATGTCAGTAGTGATACGGCAGGAAGAATTGCAACTATGACAGGATATATTTACGCTTGTTTTTTTATGTTATCAACTGATAAAGCTGAAGACAAAGTAAAATCTAAATCACAGAGTGATAGGGCTTTAGCTGGAGGAGAAAAGAGAAAGGCTGAAATATTAACTGAAGCTATTTCAATTTTAAAGGGTGAAACTTCTCGTTTTTATTTTTGGGATACTGAAAATAAAGAACCAGGAAGTTTAAGAATAGGTTCTCTATCAAGAGAGATTTCCAACAGAGTTGAAATTAAATCTCCACAAATAACAAGTCATCTTAAAACATTAATACAAAGTAATCGATTAGACCCCAAAAAATACTATAAAAAGAGTTAATAACCGGCTTTTGTATCTAATTACATTAATTGCCGGAATTCGAGTGTTTATCTTTATAAATCAATCAGATATGTATTAACATTGTTTCTTGTCTCGTATATTATTCCCATACACCTACTTACACCGTATTAGGTTGTTAGTAGCCAAGTTAAACAACTTTGGGGTATATATGGGATCTATATCAGAACATAATTATCGAGGTAAAGATGTTCAAAAGTTATTCGGAATCGGGCAGTCTACGATGTACGAATATATTCAACAAGGTATTCTACCGAAACCAATAAAATTGGGGCGTACATCAATTTGGTTGAAATCTGAGATTGATACTGTCATTGAGGAGCGCAAGCAGGCTAGAGGTTCAGTAGCATGATTATGTTGTTGACATTTAATTCTTATACCTCTATCCTAAATATGCACTCGAAAAAAACGAGTGTCGGGATTCGAACCCCGGAAACTACAGGCCAGAAGGCCGCGATTAATGCGGTTTTTTATTGTCTATCAAAAATCATTAATACGGGATTAATCCGTATTAAATCTTTTATGGTGGGCTGTATTGGGCATCCTTCGGGGTGGCCGGTTCCTGTAGCCGGTAGTTCGAACCCAATGCAGTCCGCCACCCAACGATTCGAACCAAAGAGTGGCGGTTATATTCCAAGTACAGGAGAAACCGCAATGCGTAACCACACCCAAAAACTAACAAATCTCGCTAGTAAAAAATCACAATCCCGTTTTAATGTTCTAACTCAATCTGGCCGAAGTATTGCCAGAAAAATCCCATTTAATGAAGCCATTCGGCTTAAATCAGGACAACCAGACCTAACCATTAAGTTTTCAGGTATGGAGTCTTTATCATGAATACCATCAATAGCTTATTGAGTGTGTCGGAACAAATTGGTGATATTAAAGATTCAAATGGTCATTTTACTGAAGGTTTAGCTAGGCGGGTTGATCAAACTGGAAAGCCGCTTGATGATTTCACAATATCTGAATTAATTACTTTAATGGATCAATACTGCGAGTTTTATAACACGTCATTGTCTGGAAGTATGGAAAGTGATTCTATCGTTGTCGATAAACCAAAGAAAATCACATTAGATGAACTGTTAGCCCGTCAAGATAGTGAAAGAGGTTTTGATTTAATCCCTATTGACTTTGATTTACTGCTAAAGCGCGTTAAGGATGGTGGCTACTCGGGTTTGTTTCTTGCAGATGCTTTTATTAGTTATTACCGAACAGATCAACCGTTTAATCATAGTTTAGGCAAAGTATTAAAACTTGATGCTGAAGCTTTCAGGATTCTTCATTCTATTTTGCATCTTCGTTTTATACCTGGTTGGAATGACCAGGAGCTGTATGACATTGAGCAAGAAATTAAAAATATTTTGGCAGGAGAAGGGCAATGAGTCACCCAGATTATAAGCATAGAACTTTTGTTAGCACTGCTGATAAATCCGAAGATTTTGATGATATGGATTTAATTGATTGTGTTGGTTTGTCCGTAGAAAGAGCTGAAGCAATTGTTTTACAAATGCAATGCCAATTTGAAGGGCATGGAAATATATCCTCTGACGCTGTTAATTTTTCTGTTTTAGAGGCGATTAGAAGTGAATTGCTAGATATAAAAACAGTTGTAGGTTGGCACGTTCAAAACACCTTGGATAAGCAAGTGGAGAAAAATCATGAGTAATAATGAAATAAAGTTCAAACATGCTAGTGATGGAATGACCTCTACTTGTATTGGAAAAACTATTTTTCCAGCTTTGTGGTCATTAGCGGCAGTGGATATTTCAACACAGATGAAAGTATCAGAAGAGGACGGTATTACCTATGACTGTCTAACTGATGAAGATGGATTGAAGCAATTAATTTCTAATGGAAATGATTTTTTAGATCATGTAAATGATGCCAATTTAGCAATTAGTATGATTTTGACTGATATTAAGTCCAGCGAGCAGATTCAGCATAATTTATCTGAGCTGGTTTGGTTGCAGGTGGGGTTGGTCGAACTTGCTATGAAGGTTTCTAGCAGTATAGACAAATTTCAGGATGTCTTAAAAGTGAAAAACCCAGAATAATTAACTTAATTAAACTGGGTTTGAATCCATTTCTCAGACAGCTAAATATTAGCATATTTTTGGATTACTGACCCAGTTAAAAGGATGTTTCAAAATGAATATTTCAAATAATGGCAATCAAGGTTTGAAGCCTGTAGTTGCCAATCTACACAACCATATAAACAAAAAACTAGGTTTAAAAAGATATTGTTTGTGTTGTTTTTATCTTTTTACACCGAAAAATCAGAGTGTTTGTTATTGCGGTCAATGCAGTTATTGGCATGGATTGTATAGAAAGTTGCAGGCGACTAAAACCATGTTAGCGGCTGGAGGTGTCTATGGATACCACTGATCAAAATGTTATTGACCAAATGGCTGATGTTGGCTTAACAGGCTTAGTTTTTGCTGATTTAATCATTAATGGAAAAATACAGCGATTTAGACCAGATTGGGAGCCAAAGGCAAAAAAGAAACGAGCCTGGTACATATTATTCCTTTTTAAAACCGATTCAGGTAATGAATTAATTGCTGGTTCATTTGGCTGGTTTAAAGGAGCTGATACTTATGCATTCAATGTTTCATTAAAAAATGATGTTGTACTAACTCAAACGGAAAAAACACGTTTTGCAAAGGAGCAAGAGGAAAAGCAAAAACTAGCTAAAGCAGAACGTCAAAAGGAAATTGAGGCTACTGCGAAAAGAGCGCGGGAAATTTGGGATAAATTGCCAAAGCAAGGGCGTTCTCCTTACCTGCAGCGTAAAAAGGTAGCCGCTTTTAATATTCGATTCACAAGAGGTTCGATTGTTTTAAGTGTTTACGGTTTTGATCGTGTGTTATCAGGACTTCAGTTTATTGATCCTGATGGCAATAAGAAGTTTTTAACTGGAACTGTTAAGAAAGGTCGATTTTGTATTTTAGGTGATGTTATCGACAAAAAAGGATATATGGCAATTGCTGAAGGTTATTGCACTGGAGCCAGTATTCGTATGGCAACAAACTGGATTGTATTCGTGGCTTTTGATGCAGGTAATTTGATTCATGTTGCTAAAGCGGTTAGAGAAAAATATCAACAAGCCAAGATTGTTATATGTGGAGATGATGACTATGGCAATCAAGTTAA
>WTAG01000505.1 GCA_013139755.1 Methylomarinum sp.
CAGCAATTGCTTACTGGTAAAAAACGCTTTGCTAAATTTGATAGGGAATGGGAAAAAGTTAGATTAGGTGATATTGCCGAAATAAATAGCGGTGGAACACCTAAATCATCAGTTACTGAATACTATGGTGGCAACATAGCATGGGTGTCTATTGCTGATATGACCAAACATGGTAAGTGGGTATTTAAAACAGGCAAGAATATATCCCAACTTGGGCTAGAAAATAGTTCAGCTAGATTATATCCAGTAAATACCGTACTTTATGCAATGTATGCTTCTATCGGGGAATGTAGTATTGCTAAAATTGAACTTACATCTTCACAAGCCATTTTGGGAATAAGAGTTGGTAAAGGTTTAAATCACCTTTATCTATATTATTTTCTTTCTTCATTAAAAGACAAAATTAAATTATTAGGGCAGCAAGGTACTCAAGCAAACCTTAATGCAGGCATAGTAAAAGATTTTAAGTTTAAATTACCTACGATAGAAGAACAAAAAAAAATCGCCTCTGTCCTCACCGCTGCCGACCAAGAAATAGAAACCCTACAACAAAAACTCACCCATATAAAACAAGAGAAAAAAGCCCTGATGCAACAACTGTTAACAGGTAATCGCCGCGTAAAAGTTGATAACGAAACGGAAGCAGCCTAATGACTAAAGCCCTTGTTCCTCCTCAGTTACTTAATGATTTAAGGTCGCTACTCAAACAAAGCCGTCAACAACTGCAACAAAACATCAATACCACCATGGTTCACACCTATTGGCAGGTAGGTCGTTTAATTGTAGAGCAGGAACAACAAGGCAGTGACCGTGCTACTTACGGTAAACAAGTGCTAAAGCAATTATCAACTGTATTAACCACTGAATTTGGTAAAGGTTTTGATGTCCGTAATTTACGCAATATGCGCTCCTTTTATCAAACTTTTCCAAAATGGAACGCAGTGCGTACCAATTTGGGAAAACCAAGCTGGTTTGAGGTCAAAAACCTTCAATCTAGCATTGTTAATGCTGAATCATCCAGTTAAAGTAAGTAGTTATTAGCGGTAAGCTTAAATCAAGGTAACATAATGGAAATTAAAAAATTTAGCCTAGATAATATTGGGAGGTTTGAAGAAATTGAAGTACCACTTGCCCCCACGAAAACTAGGAATAGCAATGTCACTGTTTTTGTTGGTAATAATGGTGCAGGTAAAACCACTTTACTCAAATCTTTAGCTACTTCATTAAGCTGGTTTGTATCGCGTGTTCGTAGTGAAAAAGGCAATGGAAGCCCTATTCCTGAGTTAGTTATTCATAATAGAACCCCCTCTGCGGCAGTCGATATTGAAGTTTTTGACGAACAAAAAGAATCAACCAATACTAATAGAGAAGGTGCTGATTTTATTTTTCACTGGACAATCGCCAAGGCTCGAAAAGGACGAATAAGCCAACATAGTAGCCAATTATCAAGTGTTACTGCACTTGCAAACCATTATAGACAGTCGCTTTCTGAAAATGAAACAGCTGGACTTCCTTTAATTGCTTTCTACCCTGTTGAACGAAGTGTTCTGGATATTCCATTAAAGATTAAAGGGAATCATAGCTTTCGACAACTTGATGGTTATGATAATTCACTCAATCGAGGTGTCGATTTTCGCCGTTTTTTTGAATGGTTTCGTGAACGTGAAGATACTGAAAATGAATCAGGGATATCCCAAGATATGATTGAAAAATTATCAAGTATGTTAGGGGCTGATAGTGAAGTGTGGAAGAAAGTGCTTACTTTAGATATTTCGACTAGAGACCGTCAATTAATTGCAGTTCGTACAGCTATTAGTAGTTTTATGCCTGAGTTCACCAACCCTAGAATAAGGCGTAAACCTAGATTACACATGTCCATTGATAAACAAGGAGAAACATTAAATGTTGCTCAACTTTCTCAAGGCGAAAAATCGTTAATGGCTTTAGTCGGTGATATTGCTCGGCGATTAGCGATGATGAATCCTGAATTAGAAAACCCATTACACGGTGATGGAATTGTCCTTATAGATGAGGTTGATTTACATCTACATCCTAAATGGCAGCGGCGTTTAATTAAACAGTTCACTTCAACATTTCCCAACTGCCAGTTTGTTTTAACAACGCACTCTCCATTAGTTATTAGTGACAGCGAAGATGTACTTGCTTATTTATTAGATGATGGTCAATTAAAACAATTACCCTCATTATTTGGAGAAGATGCTAATTCTGTACTATTAGACGTTATGGATACCGACATACGAAATACGGAAATTAATACAACTTTAAATGATTTATTTGATGCTATTCAAGATGCGGATTTTGACCTTGCTAAAGAACTTTTATCCTCACTTGAGGCTAGTTTACCGAGCAATAATATTGAGCTAACTAAAGCTAAATTATTACTACGGAAGCAGGAGTTACGCCGTGAAAAAAATTAACAAAGGAATAGAACCAATAGAACTTACGGACTGGAAAAGAAGCAATCCAGCTGGTACTTATAACGATTTATCTCATATAGAGAGACAGGCAATTCGTCTCGACTGCCTAAAAGAACAGTTTTATCTATGTGCATACTGTTGCCAGTCCATCAATGAATATAATTGTATGAATGAACATGTGGAAGCAAGAGACATTGCTCCTCATCGAAGCCTAGATTTTTCTAATATTGTCGCCAGTTGTACATCAAATAGACAGTGCGATGATGCACATGACTCGCAACCATTACCTCTTACACCACTTATAGCTGCGTGTGAAACAGAGCTTAAATTCAAAATCAGTGGTCGTGTTGAAGGTTTAACGCAACGAGCTAAAGAAAGTATTCGCGTTTTAAATTTGGGAGATACTATTCAAAACAACCGATCTCTAATTGAAAAACGCAAGCAACTATCTCATGCTTTATTATTTACCAATGGTATCGATCCAACCGAAGGCATAGATGATGATGAGTTAATTGAAACGGTTATTAACGATATAAGAATACCGCAAGAAGGTAAATTAAACGGGTTTACTCCTGTTGTTGTTAATATTTTGGAAGGCTGGTTAAACAGCTAACTAACTAATTATTTATCCCGCACATATCCGCTGCCTGGAAATAAAAAAATGTCACACCAGTTGCCCAATTTCAAAGAAGAATTCAGCGCAAAAATTCCTGCTTTAACCTTATTGACAACTTTGGGTTATCAGTTTATCCCGCCTGAGCAATGTATGGCTATGAGGGGGAATACAAATCAGGTCATGCTGGTTTCAATACTGCGAGAGTTTCTTAGCCAGCAGCAGTTTCCTTTTGCAGGCAAACAACATGCTTTATCCGTCACTGCCATTGATAAGATTATTCATGAACTCAGCCCAGCCATGAATGAAGGTTTGCAAGGGGCAAATGAAAAACTTTACAACGCCATGATCTATGGTGTTAGTGTAACCGAGTTTATTGACGGCAAAAAAGCCAGTCCAACGATTCAGTTAATTGATTGGCAACAGCTAGAGTTAAACCAGTTTCACTTTACCGAAGAAATGGTGATCGAAAACAGTCAGGCAACCGGTCATCGTATTCCTGATATTATCTGTTTTGTGAATGGTTTACCTTGGGTGGTGATTGAAGCAAAGCGCCCTGATTCTGATAAAGAAGGACAATCTACGATTCAATCAGGTGTTTCTCAACAAATTCGTAATCAAGGGCAATCTAAAATTCCTCATTTGTTTGCTTATAGCCAGTTACTGCTTTCTATTAATGGGCATGATGGTTTATATGCCACTTGTGGGACACCTGAAAAATTCTGGGCTAACTGGAAAGAAGAACTTATTCCAGAGGTGGAATGTAACCGTTTAAAAAACCAGTCTTTAACAGATAATCAGCTTGATGCTATTTTTAGTCATCGCCCTGCAAAGTCAAAAAATGACTATTTAGCCATGCTTGCTGAAGGCGAGTTAACGGTGACCAACCAAGACCGATTGTTAGTTAGTTTATTGCGTCCAGATCGTTTATTGGATATGGCTCGCCTGTTTACTATTTTTGATAAGAAAGTAGGAAAAATTGTCGCTAGGTATCAGCAGTTTTTTGGTATTAAAGCTTTGATAGAACGTGTATCTAATTTTGATGATCAAGGTGCGCGTGAAGGTGGTGTTATTTGGCATACCACGGGCAGTGGTAAGTCATTTACCATGCTGTTTTTATCTAAGGCACTTATTTGGTTAGATGCTCTCAAGCAATGTCGGGTGATCATTGTCACTGACCGTGTTGATTTAGAGGATCAACTCAGCCGTACTTTTGCTTCTGGTGGCGTATTAACAGTGCGTGACCAAAAAGAAGCGATGGCAACCTCTGGCAAGCGTTTAGCTGAGCAGATTGGCAAAGGCAATGAGCGGGTTATTTTCTCAATCATTAATAAATTTGGTTCTGCGCTTAAAGACAAACACTGTTTTAACGA
>WTAG01000039.1 GCA_013139755.1 Methylomarinum sp.
CGACCTGGATTGAGTTAAGTACCTCGGATTTAGATAAGTTTTTTCTTAGAGGGCAATAGTATGCGTTCTCTTGATATTCGCAGCGAGGGCTACGATTCTACAATCAAATGTATTTGTGAATGATAAATAAACAAAATTTACCGCCTGCGATATTTTTAATGGGGCCAACAGCTTCAGGTAAAACGGCTTTGTCCGTAGAGCTGGCTGAAACATTGAATGCAGAAATAATTAGTGTTGATTCAGCTTTAGGTTATAAAGGCATGGATATAGGCACAGCAAAGCCTACTTTAGAAGAAAGAAAAGGCATCCCTCATCATTTGATTGATATCCTGGATCCGTCTGAGAGTTATTCTACAGGTAGCTTTAGAAAAGATTCTCTGCAATTAATGCAAGAAATAACCAGTCGAGGAAAAGTGCCTTTGTTGGTCGGTGGCACTATGCTTTACTTTAATGCATTGTTTAATGGTTTGGCATCTTTGCCTGAAGCCAGTCCGGCGATTAGAAAAAAACTGGATGAAGAGTTGGCTGCTAACGGAAAAGCAGCGATGCATGCGCGACTTAAAAGTATCGACCCAGAATCGGCTGAAAGAATTCATCCTAATGATCCGCAAAGAGTGCAGCGTGCTTTAGAGGTGTACGAAATTAGTGGTAAGCCAATCACTCAGTTTTTTCGTGAAGCAGAGCAAAATCAAATCCCTTACCATAAAATAAAGTTGATAGTTGCTCCAGAAGATAGAAAGCAATTGCATGAAAAAATAGCAAAGCGATTTAAGATGATGGTAGAGCAAGGTTTGATTGCTGAAGTGGATGCTTTGTATCAGCGTGGTGACTTAAATGAGCAATTACCTGCTATTCGCGCGGTAGGCTATCGTCAGACCTGGTCTTATTTGCGTGGCGAGTACGATTTAGACACCATGATAGAAAAGGGTATTATTGCCACAAGGCAATTAGCAAAGAGACAATTCACATGGTTGCGCAGGGAAGAGGATGCTTTAATGTTTGCCTCCTATCAATCTAACTTGTCTGCTAAGGTATTGCAGTGTATTCAAGAATATGGATTTTAATTAATTTAGGAACTTGAATTTAAATGTTTTGTCCCTATTATTTGAGTTAGGTTATATTGATATTTAAAATCATACTGCGTAATGTAGTATAGGAAAAAAAGAATAAAAATAAGGAGTAGTGGTATGTCAAAAAGTCAAAATTTGCAGGATAACTTTTTAAATTCATTAAGAAAAGAACATACGCCTGTATCTATTTTCTTGGTTAATGGTATAAAGCTGCAAGGTAGAGTAGATTCATTTGACCAGTATGTCGTTATGTTAAAAAATACCGTGAATCAAATGGTTTATAAACATGCTATTTCAACCATTGTTCCTGGAAAGCCAGTTAAACTATCAAGAGATAACGAATTTGAAGATTAATCCATTAAACGGGAGCGATTTGTTTGTTTGATCGTCCAGAATCCGGTGAACGTGCGATACTCGTTCATCTTACACTAAGAGCTGGTCAGGAAGACTTGCATGAATTAAAAGAGCTTGCGAAATCAGCTGGGGCTGAACCAGTTCAAGTAGTGACAGGAACACGACAGAGGCCCGATCCAAAATTTTTTGTGGGTACAGGTAAACTAGAAGAAATTAAGTCAGAATTAGCTTTTCATGAAGCGGATATTGTTTTATTTAATCATGTTTTATCACCTAGTCAGGAAAGGAACCTGGAAGAAGCACTTGGAGTGCGAGTAGTAGATAGAAATGGATTAATATTAGATATTTTTGCATTACGAGCTCAAACCTTTGAAGGGAAGTTGCAAGTTGAGCTGGCTCAACTAAAACATTTGTCAACACGGTTGATTCGAGGGTGGACTCACCTAGATCGCCAAAAAGGTGGTGGCATTGGTATGCGTGGTCCAGGTGAAACTCAGCTGTAAAGCGATAGGCGTTTATTAGGTGGTCGTATAAAGCAAATTCAGCAACGACTTGCTAAAGTGGGTAAGCAGCGTAGTCAGGGTCGAAGTAAACGAAAAAAGTCAGAAGTCCCTTCAGTTTCTTTGGTGGGTTATACCAATGCTGGTAAATCAACCTTGTTTAACTTGGTAACCGGTGCTGATATTTATGTGGCTGATCAGCTTTTTGCTACATTAGATCCAACATTACGACTGTGTTCGCTTGAAAGTGGAACTGATATTGTACTTGCAGATACTGTTGGTTTTATTCGCCACTTGCCACATGAATTAGTGGCTGCATTCAGGTCGACCTTGCAAGAAGCAAGTGAAGCAGATCTACTGCTGCATGTAATTGATGCTAACGCAGAAGACAGGGGTGAGACTATCTTTCAGGTAAATCAAGTCTTAGAAGATAGTGATGCACATGAAATTCCGCAGTTACAAGTCTTTAATAAAATTGATTTGCTGGATAATGTAGAGCCACATATTGATCGCGATGATACAGGTAAACCGATACGCGTATGGGTATCTGCTGCGACAGATCAAGGTTTTGATTTGTTATTTCAGGCGTTGGCGGAATTGTTCTCAAGCGGCAAGGTTAAGCGGAAGTGTTTTTTGCAACACAGTCAAGGAGGGGTAAGAGCCAGTCTTTTTAATTATGCAAAGATCATAGAAGAAAGTGTTAATGATGCAGGTGGCTGGGATTTGTTGATAGAAATTGATAAAAAATATTTGGGCTTGTTAAAAGGGGTTGAAGTTGAAGAGATCAATAATTAAACGTATTATATTTTTTCGAATTAAGGCTGTTTTTTAAAAATCTTAATTTAATTAATCAGAAAGCATTAATTTACGATAAAATAATGGCGTTTGGCTGAATAGCTATTTTTTTAGTAAATTGTATTTTAGAATCCAATTGGAGCAGTAGATGTCTTGGAATGAGCCTGGTGGCGACAAGAAGAAAGACCCTTGGAGTGGTCGTAAAAGTGAGAGTGGCCCTCCTGATTTAGATGAAGTAATTCGTTCATTGCAAGAAAAACTAGGTGGCATTTTTGGTGGTGGTTCCGGTGGAGGAGGCTCTGAGGGTAGCTCATTAAAAGGCTTAGGATTCCTAGCAGCTGGTGCAGCTGTATTATGGGGTTTAAGTGGTTTCTATATTGTTGATGAGGGAACACGTGGCGTAGAAACACGTTTTGGTGCTTATGTATCAACTACACAACCCGGTTTAAATTGGCGCTTTCCATCACCTATTGAACAAGTTCAAGTGGTTGATGTGAAAAATGTACAAGTGGTTGAAGTAGGGTATCGCTCGGGTGGCAGACAAGGTTCTGGTTCAGTTCCTAGAGAAGCATTAATGCTAACTCAAGATGAGAACATTGTTGATGTCCGTTTAGCAGTACAGTATCAAGTTAAAGACGCTAAAGATTACGTGTTTAATTTACTTAATCCTGCTGCAACACTAAAGCAAGTTACCGAAAGTGCAGAACGTGGTGTTATTGGGCACAGTGATATGGATTTCGTTTTAACTGAAGGACGTAGTGAAATTGTTGCTGAGATTCAGGGCGAAATACAAAAAGTAATGGATACTTACAAATCTGGTATTTTAATTACTACCGTTAATTTACAAGATGCTCAACCACCTGAGCAAGTGCAGGGTGCATTTGAAGATGCCATTAAAGCCCGTGAAGATGAGCAACGCTATATTAACGAAGCTGAAGCTTATTCAAATGAGGTAATCCCGGTTGCTCGTGGTGCTGCATCAAGAAAAACTCAGGAAGCTGAAGCGTATAAAGAAAGAGTCATTGCACGAGCGACAGGTGAAGTGAGTCGTTTTTCTCAATTGTTAAAAGAATATAAGAAAGCACCTATAATCACTCGCCAAAGAATGTACTTAGAATCTATGGAAGAAGTGCTAAGTAAAACGTCTACAGTGATGATTGATGTAAAAGGAGGTAACAATTTACTTTATTTACCTTTAGATAAACTAGGTAACAGAACGTCATCGGTTGCAGCGACTCAATCAGCAGTGGCAACACCTGTTTCTCAACCCACAAAAATTTACAACAACAGTTCACGCCCATCAAGCCGTGGACGTGATGTGAGAGGACGTTAAAATGGGACTAAATAAAATATTAATTGCAGTAGCCATCTTGTTTTTTATTGTCTCATCATGTGTTTTCACTGTGACTGAAACAGAAAGAGCGATTAAATTCCGTTTGGGTGAAGTTATCGAATCAGACTTTGAGCCTGGTTTGCACTTTAAAATGCCATTTATCAATAATGTGAAGAAATTTGATTCACGTATTTTAACAATGGATTCAAAGCCAGAGCGTTTTTTAACGTCTGAAAAGAAAAACGTCATTGTTGATTCATTTGTTAAATGGAAAATTGCTGATGTAAAAACATTTTACACTGCGGTTGCCGGAGATATTAATCAAGCAAATCTACGTTTAGATCAAATTATTAAAGATGCTTTCCGAAGTGAATTTAGTAAAAGAACCATTAAACAATTAGTTTCTAGTGACCGAAATGCAATTCGAACTGCGTTGATTACCAATGCATCACCAATTGCAACTAAATTAGGTATGGAAATTGTTGATGTTCAAGTAAAACGAATTGATTTACCAAGTGAAGTGAGTTCTTCGGTTTATAGAAGAATGGAAGCTGAGCGAGAAAGAGTTGCTAGAGAATTTCGTTCGCAAGGAAAAGAAGCATCAGAACGTATTCGCGCTGATGCTGATAAGCAACGTGAAATTATTTTAGCTAATGCTTTTCGTGCTGCTGAAATACTTCGAGGTAATGGCGATGCAACTGCAGCGGATATTTATGCTAGAAGCTTTGGTGCAGATATAGAGTTTTTCTCTTTTTACCGAAGCATGAATGCTTACAAGAAAACCTTTAGGGGTGCTGGCGACATGTTAGTTGTGGAACCAGATTCTGATTTTTTCAAATACTTTAAAAAGCAGAAATAAAGTTACGACAAACCTTTAATCGATAACATCTAAAAATCACAAAACGCTCCGTTAGTAACGGGGCGTTTTGTGTGAGTGGACATACAAAAAATATGCAAAAAACTGACTCCTGGCTATTACCCGAAGGTATAGAAGAAGTTTTACCTAAAGATGCCAAACATTTAGAAGCCTTACGTCGCCAATTGCTTGATGTATTTGTTTGTTGGGGATATGAATTAGTTATTCCTCCGGTGGTTGATTTTCTAGATTCATTGCTAACGGGTTCTGGGCATGATCTTGATCTTCAAACCTTTAAACTAACAGATCAAATTTCTGGTGAAATGTTAGGTATTCGAGCAGATATGACGCCTCAAGTTGCGCGCATTGATGCGCATAATTTGAAGCATGAACGACCGACTCGACTGTGTTATGCAGGAACCACGCTAAGAACTTTAGGTGATTCATTAGAGAAAACCAGAAGCCCAATGCAAATTGGTGCTGAAATTTACGGCCATTCTGGAATAGAAAGTGATTTTGAAGTTATTCAGTTAATGCTTGAAATGCTTGCAGTGACTGGCTTACAAAATGTTCATTTAGATCTTGGACATGTCGGTATTTACCGGGCATTATCAGAGAAAGCGGGATTAACGCAGCAGCAGGAAGCTGAATTGTTTAATGTTTTACAACGTAAAGCACGTACAGAATTACATGATTTAGTTGCAGCTTTTGATATTAAAGAAAAATATAAAGCTATTTTTATTACATTGCCTACATTAAATGGTGGCGTTAATGTTTTAGATAAAGCAACAGAGATTCTGGCAGGTACATGCCCAGCAGTTACTGAAGCGTTGGCCGATTTGCAAGCAATATCAAACAAACTAAGTACTAGCTTTCCATCATTGTCTGTAAGTTTTGATCTGTCTGAATTAAGAGGGTATCACTATCATACAGGCATGGTCTTTGCTGCTTTTATACCTGAAGTAGGTAGAGAGATAGCAAGAGGTGGGCGTTATGACAATATAGGTGAATTTTTTGGTAGAGCTCGTGCTGCGACAGGTTTTAGTGCTGATTTAAGAATGTTGGCTTCATTGCGCCAAAGCATCAAGGATGACGAGCCTGAACAACTAATCTAGGCACCATTAGTTGATGATCCTTTACTCACAGAAATGGTAAGAGACTTAAGGGCAAAAGGTATTGCTGTGGTTCAACAATTGCCTGGGCATGCTAATGAACTTGATGAATTGGCTTGTACAGCTGTTTTAGAAAAAGATAACCAAACTTGGGTTGTAAAACCTTTAGTGTAAATTGAGATAATTATGGGTAAGAATGTTGTAATCATCGGCACGCAATGGGGTGACGAAGGTAAAGGGAAATTAGTTGATCTTTTAACTGATCAAGCGGATGCGGTGGTTCGTTTTCAGGGCGGACATAATGCGGGGCATACGTTAGTTATTAATGGCGAAAAAACAGTTTTGCATCTTATACCCTCAGGTGTTTTAAGAGATGGTGTGGAATGCATGATAGGCAATGGCGTTGTATTATCGCTTGATGCTTTATTAGAAGAAATTGAAAAACTTGAAAAGTCAGGCGTTCCAGTTAGAAACAGATTAAAAATTAGTGAAGCTTGTGCATTAATCCTACCAATCCATGTGGCGATTGACCAAGCTAGAGAAATTGCCAGAGGCAATAAAGCAATTGGTACCACGGGTCGTGGTATTGGGCCTGCTTATGAAGATAAAGTGGCGCGTAGAGGTTTACGTGCAGGTGATCTTCTAAATACTGAAGAGTTTTCTAAACGACTAAAAGAATTAGTTGATTATCATAACTTCATGCTGACTAATTACTATAATGCAGAAGCACTTGATTATCAGGAAATGTTAGAAAAAACATTAAAGTTGGCCGAGCAAGTTAAGCCAATGCTAACTGACATTGGTGAAGAGTTAAAGGTCTATCAGCAAGCGGCTAAAAACATTCTTTTTGAAGGTGCTCAAGGCGCTTTATTAGATATAGATCATGGTACATACCCTTATGTGACTTCATCAAGTACCACAGCAGGTGGTGCAGCGACAGGAACTGGTGTGGGGCCTTTAGATCTTGATTATGTTTTGGGAATTACCAAAGCCTATTCAACAAGAGTGGGCAACGGACCTTTTCCAACTGAGCTAGATGATGGATATGGTGAGCATTTAGGCGTTAACGGGCATGAATTTGGTGCTACTACAGGACGTAAACGCAGAACAGGTTGGTTTGATGCTGTTTCTATGCGTAAATCGGTACAAATGAATAGTGTTTCTGGTATTTGTTTAACTAAGTTAGACGTATTGGATGGGCTGGATAAAATTGGTATTTGTACGGCTTATAAAATCAATGGCAAATTGACTGAGATTGCTCCTTTAGGTGCAGACCAATACGAAGCGTGTGAAGTTGTTATTGAATACATGCCAGGTTGGACTGAAACTACAGCAGGCGTAACAGATATTGATAAACTACCTGCTAATGCAAAAGCCTATATTGATAGGGTAGAGCAGTTAATGGGCGTTAAAATTTCAATTTTATCAACCGGTCCAGACCGTGAAGAAACGATTGTTATTGAAAACCCATTTGAGTAATATTCTCTGAAAGAAAAGGGGGAAGGAAGTTAATACTCTCTTCCCCTTTTTTTTGTGTAATATTACATTTCCTTCTTAAATAGAAGAGTTTTGAAAAGAGAATTGTTTTCTCGTTATGTATTTTATTTAAACGGGAAATGTAATTGATTGAGTAATACAATAATTTGAACAAGCTGTATGGGCAAAGCGATAGCGTGCCCATACAGCTTGTAATAAAACTTTTCTAGCTAGTATATTTCTGTTCAAATGCCGAGATAAATGAGGGTAAATCTGTAATCGACATATGATTTATACCCGCCGCTGCTTTTCTACCGCCACCGGTTGCAAATGAAGCGCATAACTCATCGGCACCTGATTTATTGTTTATCGGTGCGCGAACACTAATTTGATAACCTTTCTGACCGTTAAAACTCACCACGGCGTGGGCACGATCAGGGGCTGAATAGGCAAGGTTATTACTAAATACGCCATTCACCCGGCTGCTCCATGTTTCATCAGGCAGCATATAAACAGCAATTTTATCTGTTTGATATTCAGGTGTAAGGTGTTCAGCCGCTACCATATCTTCAGAATACCCGGCTAATAACTTCTCATAAACTTCTTCGTTATCTGCTATAAAGTCAAATGGTGAGGCGTAAGGTTGTAGTTCATGGAAAAGCAAATCGGGGGCAAAATGTAAGTCTGCGACACTCGTGCCATAACTATTGTAATTAATGCAAATACCCAGCATTTTAAGTTGTTGTAACTGATTATCAGATAGTGATAATGGATAAGCTGATTGTATTGCGCTATCAAACAAATTGTCACCAAAGGCTGCGGTAACAGCCCAAGCATGATATTTACCTTCTAAATAGTCATTAACCAATAAACTGGTACAAACATTAGAGTCGGTATTAATGATGGTTTTTAAATTTTTATGAACAGGTATTTCACCTGATTGATGATGGTCAACATAAAAAATGCTGGCTCCTTGATCTAAGAGTCTTTCTACCGATGGCCTATTTTTATCGAAAGAAATATCCAGAACGGTTATTTGGTCGCCTTGCTGAACTCTTACGTCATCCAATAAAGTAATATCTCTTTTTATCCCAGTTACTAATTGAGACTTTATAGGTTGAGCTAAGCGCAATTGTAATAAAGCACAAATGCCATCAGCATCACCATTAAAAACATCTATTTGCATGAGTCGTACTCCTGATGATAAGAAATAATCCGGTTGACTTCATTTTTAGCCCCCAATATAACGGGAACCCGTTGATGGATTTCTTTTGGATCAATGTCCATAATGCGGTCTCGTCCTGTAGAACAAAGTCCACCGGCCTGTTCTACTATAAACCCAATTGGGTTAGCTTCATACATTAAACGTAATCTTCCCGCTTTTGTTGGGTCTTTTAGGTCATAAGGATACATAAAAATACCGCCTCGGGTTAAAACACGATAGACCTCGGCCACTAAGGATGCAATCCAGCGCATATTAAAGTTTTTGTCTCTTGAACCATCAGTGCCAGCCAGACATTCTGCAATATATTGTTGTACTGGTGGCTCCCAAAAGCGTTGATTAGACATATTAATAGCAAACTCTTGTGTGTCATCAGGGATGCGCATGTCGGGGTGGGTTAGATAAAATTCACCGATTTCCTGATCTAAGGTAAAGCCATTAACTCCTTGTCCAGTAGTTAAAATCAACATGGTAGAAGGGCCGTACAGCACAAAACCTGCGCAAACTTGCTTACTGCCTTTTTGTAAAAAATCATCTAATGTTGGGTTTATGCCTTCTTCACAGCGCAAAATTGAGAAGATAGTGCCTACGGTTAAATTAACATCAATATTTGAAGATCCATCCAAAGGATCAAATAAAGCTAAATATTTGCCACGCGGATATTGTGCCGGGATGGCAATAGGATCATCTTCTTCTTCAGAAGCCATGCCTGCTAAATGGCCTGTCCATTTAAGCGCATCGACCATGTAATCATTACTGATAATATCCAGCTTTTTTTGCACTTCACCTTGTACATTTTCAGAATCAGCACTGCCCCAAGTACCAATTAAATCGCCCTGATTAACCAGGTGCGATATTTGTTTGCAGGCAGTCACAATGTCATTCAACAGTGCTGTTAAATCGCCCGTCGCATTGGCAGTGTTGCGTTGTTGTTCGGTAATAAATTGGGGTAAGCTAATTTTATTAGCCATAGGGTCTATCTCCATTGCCATATAGAATACAAATGATTTTGTAGCATTATAAGCTGTTTGGCTATCCTATCCAAAGGTAGGGCGGACTTCAGTCCGCTTTATAAATGATCACTTTCGCGTTGTTAATCATAAGGCAATGATCAGAGGTGTATCCTGCAAGCGATTGTGTTTATAGTTTATTGCGAATTAATCATTCGTTTAGTGTGTTTTTAGTTCATAAAAAAATTATATTTGCTAAGTTATTGAAAAGATTTAAGACTCTAAAAAATGTGATTCAGCACGCTGGTAAACACAATATATTGTGTTATTATTTACGAAAAAACACTATATGTCCGTATTAGCTTGGTTTTTAGCGCAGCTGGCGAACGCATAGATTTTATGTTTATTCTTTTATTTACCAAGGAAATTATTAATGACTGCATTGCTACACGTTGTTGCCGATAATACGATAGATATTCCACTGCAAAGTGCTTCACTTGATATTTGGGATACAAAATATCGTTTAAAAACCAAAGAGGGTGAGGCGATTGATCACACTATTGATGAAACTTATCAGCGCGTTGCTAAAGCATTAGCCAGTGTAGAAAAAAATAAGTCTTTAAAAGACAAATACTATAAAGAATTTTTATGGGCGCTACGTCAAGGTGTTATTCCCGCAGGGCGTATCGTCTCTAATGCAGGAGCAGAAGCGCATAAACCTGCTACATCAACCATAAACTGTACAGTATCAGGTGCAATTGCCGATTCTATGGATGATATTCTTGATAAAGTGCATGAAGCAGGGCTTACACTTAAAGCCGGTTGTGGCATAGGTTACGAATTCTCAACTTTACGTCCTAAAGATGCTTACGTATCAGGCGCTGGCGCATATACATCAGGTCCACTATCGTTTATGGATATTTACGATAAAATGTGTTTTACCGTGTCATCAGCAGGTGGTAGACGTGGGGCACAAATGGCAACCTTTGATATTGCCCACCCTGATGTGGTCGAGTTTATCAAAGCAAAACGTGAAGACGGCCGTTTACGTCAATTTAACTTATCATTATTAATTACCACTGAATTTATTGAAGCGGTAAAAAATGATAAACCATGGGCTTTATCTTTTCCTGTTACAGAAAAAGAAAAGCAAATGGATGAACTTGATTTAAGCAATGAAGCATTAATTGTTTGGCGAGATCTACCTAATAAAGATGGCTATATCACTAATGATGATGGCTTAATCGCTTGTAAAATTACCAAAACCATTCCTGCACGTCGTTTATGGGACATTATCATGTCTTCAACCTACGATTATGCCGAGCCAGGGTTCATTTTGATTGATAAAGTCAATGAAATGAACAATAACTGGTTTTGTGAAAATATTCGTGCAACCAATCCATGTGGCGAGCAACCGTTACCTCCATATGGTAGCTGTCTTTTAGGTTCAATTAACCTAACCCGTTTTGTTAAAAAGCCATTCACTAAAGAAGCCTCGTTTGACTGGGATACTTATCGTAAAACCATTCATGTTTTTACTCGTATGTTAGATAACGTAGTAGAAATTAATGGCTTGCCATTAGAAAAACAGCGTGAAGAGATTGTTGGAAAACGTAGACATGGTATGGGCTATTTAGGTCTAGGATCAACACTCACCATGCTAGGTTTAAAATATGGCGGTGAAAAATCTTTAGAAATAACTGAAGAAATCACCAAAATACTGGCGATAGAAGGCTGGAAAGCAGGCCTGGAATTATCAAAAGAAAAGGGTG
>WTAG01000363.1 GCA_013139755.1 Methylomarinum sp.
AGAGCTAAAAGTTATTTTACGCCCATTATTCGAAAAGCATATGGACGATATTATTGAAGGTCACTTCTCTGCAACCATGATGGAAGATTGGACCAACGACGATGAAAACCTACTTAAATGGCGCGCAGAAACAGCTGAAACATCATTTGAATTAGCCGCAGATTGTTCAACAGAAATCAGCGAGCAGGAATATTACGACAAAGGTATATTTATTGTGGCCATGATTAAAGCAGGCGTGGAGCTAGCTTTTGAATCTATGGTTGCTGCAGGAATCATTGAAGAATCCGCTTATTATGAGTCACTGCATGAAACACCGTTAATCGCTAACTGTATCGCGCGTAATAAGCTATATGAAATGAACGTAGTAATTTCCGATACCGCCGAATATGGTAATTATTTATTCACTCATGCGGCAGTACCTTTACTGACGGAATACGCCAATAACTTAACATTAGAACAATTAGGTGAAGGCATATCAGCAAGTGATAACGGTGTTGATAATGTCCGTTTAATTGCGGTTAATGAAGCCATCCGTAATCATACAGTAGAAGTTGTAGGCAAGAAATTACGGGGTTATATGACCGATATGAAACGTATTGTAGAAGCCAGTAGTTAATTTTTAATGCACTCAGTTATAGCAAGCCCGCAGCAAGCGGTGATTTATTGCCTTAAGTGAGATCCGCTTTAAGTGGCATGCTATTAAGCATTCTTAGCGGTGTTGAGTTTGATACCAACACCGCTTTTATTTGTCCGAAAATAGGAAGAAATAATGTCCGAACTTAACCATGTCAGTATCACGAAGATGGCCAATATTTACTTTGATGGTCAAGTGACCAGTAGAAAAGTAACATTTTCCGATGGCTCAATAAAAACCTTAGGTATTATGATGCCCGGTGAATACACATTTTCAACAACTGAAGAAGAGTTGATGGAAATTCAGCAAGGTAATGTCAGCGTATTATTACCTGATAGTAACACTTGGCAAACATTTACTGCCAATCAAGCATTTGGAGTTCCAGCTAATTCATCCTTTAAAATCAAGGTTATTACTTTAGCCGACTACTGTTGTTCATATATTACTCAGTAAATAGAGCAAAATAAACTATCCGTTTTGACAAACCACCACATTACGGCCTAAACCTTTCGCTTCATACAGCATAGTATCGGCCTCTGCAATGGCCGAAGCTAAATTTTCAAAGCCTTCAGCGCTTACTACACCAATACTAATGCTAACTGAAAAATCAATAAAGAATGCTTTAGCATTTTCCTCAACTTTAACTCTTATTTCTTCAGCAAGCGCTTTTGCTGAATTAATCGACAAACCTTTAGCCATAATAATAAATTCATCGCCGCCCAAACGGCCAAACTCGCATTCTTTAGTTAAGCAACTTTGTGTTTGATTAACAATAAAGTTGATGACTTGATCACCAACATGGTGCCCTTGGCTGTCATTAACTAGCTTAAAATTATCAATATCGAAGAGTAATACCGCTAAAAGCTCTGATTTAACCTTCGCTTGTTTGAATAACATGTCACCTTTTTCTAGAATATATCGTCGATTAGCAATTCCCGTTAAGACATCCGTACGTGCTAATTTTTGAAACTTACGCCTATTCCTAAATAAATATCTAATAAGCACTAACATCAAGGCTAAAACAATTGCGCTCACCACTAAAAGCTGCACACTTCGTTTTTGAGCTGCTTGTTGGTTTTCTAGCTGCAACTGTTGAATTTCAATAGTTTGGTTCAATAGTTTTTTATCTAATTCACTGGTGTTTTGACGATTTAATAAGGTATTCACATGCATGGTATGTTTCAAAAATAAGCGTCGCTCTGCTACTTCATGATCTAGCTGCAGTAAAAACTGCTTACTGGTTTCAGCATGATCGCCATGAGCATAGGCTATGGCAGCGAGTGCACCAGCATGTTTTATAACATAATTAGGAAAAAGACGATTGAGCTCCTTGTAAGTCAGCAAGATTTTTTCAGAGTCATTACTTCTGAGATAGAGCAATATTAACTGCTGATAACTTTGCTTAATAAAAAATGTCTCTTGGGTGTTATTTTGTAGCTCCCGTGCTTTTTCAAAATAACTAATGGCTTTCAACCATTGTTTATTGGCATTAGCTAATAAACCCGCATTGTAATAAGCAAAAAAGATAAAATCTTCAAAAGCAGGTTGTTGCTTAGCCAACTGAAACATTTCATCAACGTGTTGTTGGGCTTGTGATAGTTCTAGACGCTCTATCGATGTTGCCACCAGACCATGTAACATATTAAACATGTCTTGATAGTCATTCACACTGGCCCATTGCTCATAAGCATTAGAGAGATATTCACTGGCTTGATCATAAAGCTGATGATTACGATAAAGGTTACCTGAGGCGTTATAGATCATCCCAAGAGTGTTAGCAGGCAGCTGATTTTCTTGTGCTAAAGCTAAAGCATCGTCGAGTAAAGCAAGACCTTCTGACAATTGCATTTTTTTCTCTTTGAAACAAAAGGCATATTGTACTAATGCTCTAATTTTTACATCAACATCAATAATCCCCTCTGCCACCGCTACCGCTAATTTTCGGTCAGGGCAATAAGACTCTACTTCAAAGTTAATGAGGTAATTTACATAGGAACGTTCAAGTAAGCTTTTTACCAGCATGGTACGTGTTGAATCAGTGGCTGGTGATAACATATCAATTGATTTGCTAAAGGCTTTTAAAGCAGATGTTAATTGCTTATTTTCCTCCAAAGCCATCCCTAATTCATGCTGATATTTTGCTTGCTCTAAAACAGGGGCAACAGAAAAGTCTGCACTTATTGACTGTAAGTAGTGTAGTTTCTCTGCACTAGATAACGACATTAAATGTTGCTCAACATTCGACATTGTCTGGCTAAATGCAAAAGATGAATAACCTAGGCAAATAAAA
>WTAG01000720.1 GCA_013139755.1 Methylomarinum sp.
GGAGGGGGATTTCGTGGTGGGTTTGGAGGCATTGGAGCTGGTGGTAGAGGAAGAGGATTTGGCGGATCCCAAAACTTAGGCGGTGGACCAAACCTGATGTATACGTACGCCGTAAAACCGTTAACACAGGACTTGCAGCAACGTGGAACACCACAGGATGATGAAGAAACGATTCACATCGGTTGCAAGATAAGAGGAAAGATCCAAAACACAGATCAGGACATTACCGGACAAATAATTCACATCGAAGAAGACCACGATAACAACATTAAATACTACCTTGTGTTGGATCCTGAGGATGGAAAACAAAAGAAGGTGGATCCTACATCAGCATATTTGGTAAAGGCAGAAGAATTCATCGATCCATTCACCATGGACCAACCGATAGAAGAAAAACCAGTAAAAGAAAATTTCTACCCGGATTTGGATGAGTCTGAAAAATCATACATTCCGTTTGATGTAACGTTAAAAAATAAGGTAATTACGGATTACGTAAAGTTAGCTGAACAACAGAGGGTGCAGTTTTCTAGCTGTGATGATACTGGGGAGTGCGATCACTACTCCACAACACAATAACCATTTGATATATAAAGACTGTTATGCCATTTTAGAATAGTGGCACATCAAAGTGGAGCAAATAATTAAATCTCATCATAAGAGACTTTAATCATCTGATCCAATTACAATTCTTATAGATAACAACAACCAACAGAAACATATAAACTTAGACATTACTGCTATAATCAACGAATTATCAATTATTACCTATAAAGATTATCAAGGTATATACATAATACTTGTGAGCACTAAAAAAATGCATTTGAAGAGCTTATTTACCTTGGTCATATTAATTGTTATGAGTTTTGCTTTATCGGCAGAAACTAAAATTGCAATCCTTGAATTTGAACTTAAGGATATGACCTTAGCACCACGAATACCTGCTGAAATTAAACGCACTGCATCTATAAAACCATTATTGGAAGCAGAACTTAAGACAGCAGATTATACGATTATTGATATTGATATTGAAAGTCAGAGACTTGCTGACGCTGGTATTGGTTACTTGTTTGACCATGATGATGTCGCTGCAAATTTAGCAAAGCAATTTGGTGCAGATTATATACTTGTTGGCCGGCTTCATAAGCCAAGTTTTTTGTTTTCCTACTTAATGGGACACTTAATAAGAGTTAGTGATGCTAAATTAATAGGTAACTATATTTCTGAGGCAAAAGGACCAAATATAAAGCTAACCATTAAAACAGTAGAAAGTCTTACTGTTAAAATTGATAAAACTCTTGATAACCGATATTTACCACCTCCACCATCTAAAAAAAATTAAGGTAAAACTATAGATTTACATGGCTATGAACTAACCACAGGTTAAATAAAGATATATTGGAATATGGGTAGGAGGGGCCTCCAGGCCGCGACCGAGACAAGACCAAGAGCTGTCTCGGCTAGAAAGCCCCTCCCACTTGAAATCTCATGTTTTTTTTAAATTCAGTTTGGTTTTAGTCATTACTTTTCTTCAACCTGTGGTTTGTTCATAGTCATGTAGATTTAATACCTAATTGCTCTTCAGAGTCCGATAAACACTTGCGACACCAATACCTAATTCTTTAGCAACAGCTCTTCTAGTCAAACCTTGTCCAGTTAACTCTAACACCAGATCGCTCTTTGCTCTAGCCGTTGGTTTTCGTCCAAAAGATTTTGATTTAGCAACACCCTCAAACTCTGCAAGGGACACCGAGCATATCCAAAAATGCTTTACCAGCTGCTGTAGTCGTATCAATTGGTTATTCAATCGCTTTCAGTACAATACCTTTGTCTTTTAGATCATGAACACGGCTCTGCAAATCTCTAAGACTACGCGCTAAACGGTCAATTCGAATAATAACTAAAGTGCCCCCCTTCTCGTAGGGAGTTTAGGCAATAAAAGCTGTATTGAGAGTATTTTTTAAACAATGGATAACAGTTCCTATGGTAATTTTGGAACCATGATTACTCATAAAGCGTTCTCAATAATTCTATTAGGAAATAAGTCACAAATTGAAGGTGAATACTTCATATTTTATTTTTTATGTAGTTTGTATCATAGACCCACGTTTTGAGAAAAACATTACTCCTCTAAATTACAACGGTACAAGATCATGAAAACTTTAACATCAGTAGCAGTATTAACAATCGCATCAGTTCTTTCATTTAATGCAATGGCTAAATCAACAGTGAATAAAAGCATCGTTGTTAACAAATCTATGAATAAAGGAAATGCAGCGATTGCCATCGGTAAAGACAATTCAGCAAACGTTGGTTCAGTAGCGCTTAAGGACTCTAGAGTAAACAAAAGCATCATCGTTAATAAATCGCTTAATAAAGGCAATGCTGCAATCGCGATAGGACGTGATAACTCTGCAAATGTGGGTTCAATTGAAGCCAAGAATGCCCGAATCAATAAAAGTATTATTGTTAACAAATCAATGAATAAAGGTAACGCGGCGATTTCTATCGGTCGAGGCAATTCAGCAAGTGTGGGATCAGTTGCGATTAAAAACTCAAGAATCAATAAAAGTATTGTTGTTAATAAGTCAATGAATAAAGGTAATGCTGCAATAGCAATTGGCAAAGACAACAGTGCAAGTGTTGGATCGGTAACTTTTGAATAATCAATGGTAGTAACTCAGGGAGGAGAATAATAAACAAGGATGTTTTTATCTTAATAAGTTGCATTAGTTTCCTTCCGTACCCAATGTTCAATAACAGCACAGATATAAGCAATTTCATTATTAGATAATGGTTTTCCTTCAGGAATTCTGTGCCATTTTTCTAAGCAGCCACGGCAGCAACAAGCCGTAGCATGCTGAGCCACAAATACAGGGTGACCTTTAAATGGGGTTTGTTTTCCATCATTAATCGGGTTAGCTAGGGCTAAGCGCTTGCGAATAAAATCATCAGCATGACTGAGAATAATATTTAGCCCTTTGCTGTAAAAATAATCCCTATCTTTACCCCTCAAGTGAAAATTTTTCCTAAATGTAGATCTTTCCAATGCTGTAAATAGTTCATCTAAGTCTCTCATGATAAACAGCTTACCCCTTTTTACATCCTTTAGGAATAAGCCCGGACTGAATAGGTTTATCGTATTTCAAATATTCAGCTATAGGAATAGATTCACCAGTTACACACTCAACCTCTTCAAGATGTCAATCAGCATCCAACACCTTCCACTTTCAGCATTTGATTTTTACCATATTGAAAATAAATTATTTAGTAAAACAATGTGATAGGAACTGTACACAGCTGTTTTTATGTTTACTTTCTGGCAAATATTCAAAGCTGATTAACAACAGTGTGTCAAGATAGCATTTTTCAGTGCATGCTTGATGCAAGTACAGCAAATAAGGAAATCTCCCCAATGAGTTTACGTTACCAGATTAGTGTCAGAATTTTATTAATTTCTCTGTGCATCCTTTTACTGGGTGGGTCTATTGGTATCTGGCAGGCACGACAATCGGTAAGTAACGAGGTTGACTCTTCCATTAGTCTGGCATTGCAGCTAATTAAGATAGGGATAGGGACTAATAAAACCCACCAAACTGACTGGATGTTTCGTTTGAGTCGCTTGGAACAAACACGACACTTAAATATTCAACTAAAAACATCATCAGGGAAAATTGTGAATGTTTCTGCTCACTCTCAACTGAATGAGTCAGATGAAACACCACCTGACTGGTTTATCAATTTAGTGCTCGGTGAATACCCAAAAATAGAGTACCCGATTGAAACGTTTAATAACAAGCCATTTAAACTGATTATCCAAGCGAACCCGATGGATGAAATTTCGGAAGTCTGGCAAGAAAGTATTGCATTTTTTAGCTCCTTAATCGTTCTGGTTTTTTTGACATTCCTTTCAGTTCAATTAGTGTTTAATAAAACTATAAAATCTATTCATTCAATCATTGAACACCTTAAAGGTATTGAAACGGGAGATTATCAGAAGAAATTAGCTGTTTTTTCTACTCGGGAATATGATGACATAGCCAAAGCCATTAATCACATGATCGATGTGCTGGATAAGTCAGAAAAACAAAACAGAGCATTGACCCAGCATTCATTGGAAATTCAGGAAGAAGAAAGGCAACGCTTATCTCAAGAATTACATGATGAGTTTGGTCAATCATTGACGGCTATTAAAGTGATGGCAGTGTCGGCAGCACATGAAAAATCAGACACCGCAAAAATCACCGCATCCATGATTGAAATTTGCGATCATTTAATGACTGTTGTTCGCTCAATGATGAAACAGTTACATCCTTTAATATTAACAGAGTTAGGCTTGAAAGCCACATTAGAAGATATGTTGCACCATTGGGAAGTCAGAAATGCACCGACTGTGTTTACTTTGCATTATGATGGTGCAGTTGACGAGATTGAGCAAACTATCGTGATACAAATATTTCGTGTGATACAGGAAAGTCTAACCAATATTATCCGCCATGCACAAGCCAGTCAGGTCAATATCAGTCTTCAGATCAGCTCTAATCCAGGTAGGTTGGTTTTATCCGTTACTGATGACGGGCAAGGATGTGATCTTGATCAATTAGCATCTGGGTTTGGCCTATTAGGCATGGAAGAAAGAATAAAGCTATTAGGCGGTGATTTTAAAATACAATCTCAAGTTAACAAAGGACTGCAAATTAAGGCACAAATCCCCTTATGATGAACTGTAAAATCAAAGTTTTAGGCTATGTCACCGTTAAGTGTGGGTTTTGTTAGCTCTTAAGCCCTCTCCCCAAGCGGCATAGGTATCTACACAAGTATTTTGTTTTTTACTATGCAGAATTAGAGCAAAAAGATAATCCTCTTAAACTGAGGAGTTTGTAGTTACAGAGTTTTCTCTTAAGCCCTCGCCCCAGGCGGGGAGAGGGTTTGGGTCGACTGCATGGATGCAGGAGGTAGAGTAATGCAGGAGCAATTACCGAGAGGGAATGAAAAGACAGCTCTCTATTCCTTATTCTTTTATTTTTAAAAGAAAAGAAAAGAAAAGAAAAAAATTGAAGAAGAGAATTATTTGACTCCCCTCACCCAACCCTCTCCCCCCTTGGGGAGAGGGCTTTTAAGAGCTACTTCAACTTTTCAACATTTAACGGTGACATAGCCAAGTTTTACTAGTCAATAGGTCTCTCAGATTAAGAAATCCACAACCGTGACCACGTGAAGTATAGCTAGGGCATATAAAGTATTAAAAGGAAAAGTTCCCCTATAAATGCAAGAACCATTCCCGTTACAAACTCAGTTTTATATTTGATAATGTCAGTTTATTAAATGGGTTAAACATGAAACTAAGCACACTATTTTTAATTTCCTTTTCAGTTTTTTCTATGGGGGTTAATGCCCATGGGCCTACCCCTAAAAAAGCCGATAAAAGTATTATTATTAATGCGCCCATTGATAAGGTTTGGGCCGTCTTAAAACACTTTGATAACATTTCAGACTGGCATCCTGATGTACTATCCAGTACAGGGGATGGTAAGAACGAATCGGGCAGCGAACGAAGTATGACATTAGAAAGTGGCGTGTTAGAAGAGGGGCTGGATTATTTTAGTGATGCTGATCACGAATACAATTACCGCTTAAAAACTGAAAATACAGATGTCTTTCCAGTGAGTTCTTACACGACAGCTATTCAATTAATTGCTGAAGCTGATAAAACAAAAGTAAAATGGAAGAGTCGTTTTTATCGAGGCGATACAGGCAATTCGCCTTCCAAAAGACTCAATGATAAATCAGCCGCTGAAGCAATGGACAGCTTTATTCTAAATGGATTGCAAGGTTTAAAAGAGACACTGGAAAAATAAATATGTTGCGATTATCTCTTGCTTTGTTGTTGTATGGCTTTAGCTCTATTGTAGTCAGTGATCCTTACTTCTATATTAACCAGCAGCAGGGTAAGAGTGTTAGTGCGTTTAAGCGTACTGATTTAACATGAAAAACTACAATCCCTACCCTTAAAGGTCCTGCTGGCATCGCTATTAGCCCCCATAATCCATGGATTGCAGTCACCTATCCCGAACAAGGTATGGTCAGTTTTATTGATAGTGAAAAACTAATTCCCTTAGAACATATTAGTGTCGGGGGGAGTCCTTTTGGTGCTGTTTTCGCTAATAAACTGCTTTTTATTAGTGACTGGACAGGCAATACAGTTAAAGTTATTCACCCTGGTACAGGGCGGATGATAAAAAAAATTGCTGTTGGAAAATCGCCAGCAGGGATAACGACAAATGCCTGTGAATCTCAGGTCTGGGTATTAAATAGAGAGAGTAATAGTGTCTCGGTGTTAGATAGTCATAATTTTGAAGTCATTAAAACCATAACTGTTGGCCGCTCACCTTTTGCACTAGCTATGGATGAGCACTTTGCCTACATAGCCAACACCCAAGGTAATACACTAAGTATTGTTGATTTGGCTGATTTAACTGAAATAAAGCGCATTAAAGTAGGACGTATGCCCTATGGTGTTGCAGTCGATAGAAAGCAACATAAAGTGTTTGTGAGCAACCAGCTAGAAAATACGGTGAGTGTATTGGATTCCCGAACTCATAAGTTTATTAGTAGCCTAAAAACAGGGGTATATCCTGAGAATATTGCTGTCGATGAAGAAAACCAGCGTTTATTGGTATTGAATTGGTTTGATGGAAGTTTAAGCGTGTTTAACAGCCAGACTGATAAGGAAATAAAGCGGATTGAGGTAGGTGATGGAAGTCGGGCTTTTGGACAGTTTGTGGAGAAATCCATGGAATGCTTGGCAGATAAAAAATAATGAGCCATCATTCTCATATTTTATTTTTTATGAAAAAACTAAAATCGTTTGAGTATACATTCCCATACAAAGCATCATTAAAAAGTTAGTTCAATATTTTCTCAGCTTGTATCAATCCTTGTCGCGTTGCCATCAAGGTAAACTCAGACATTGTTTTAACCGCTAACTTTTCTTTAATGGCAGTACTGTGATTACAGATAGTTTTATAACCCAAATGAAGCTTTTCTGCTACTTCTCGCGGACTATTGCCATTGGCTAATAAACAAAAAACTTCAAACTCGCGAGGTGAAAGTAACTTAATTTTATATTCATCGTCTTGCTCAGTAATCATGTTGACGGCAAGTTGTTGCGCCATTGCCGCATCTATATAGGTTTGCCCTTGTGCGATAGAGCAGACGGCGGTCACTAGTATTTCAGGTACACTGTTTTTAGTAATATAACCCTTGGCACCTGATTTAATGGCACGCGTTGCATAAATGAGTTCGTTATGAATACTGAAGACCAGAATTTTACAGTGTGGGTAACGGCTAATTAGCCGCCGAATACATTCCAACCCTCCCATCCCAGGCATGGATAAATCCATAACCACCACATCGACAGGCTGCTGAATATAGAGCTGGTAAGCTGTTTCACCGCAATCAGCTTGATAAACCTCGCCTATATTTTCCGAGAGAGATAAATAAGTCTTATAACCTTCTCTTACGACTGCATGGTCGTCAACGAGTAACACACTGACTTTAGTCATGATTAATCCTCAAAAAAAGACTTATCATGAGCAACTCTGATTTTAAATGATATAGGAGCTTTTCCTTTTTACTAAAGTTATAGCATAACAGGAATTATTCCCAATCCAATCCCAGATTTATTCCTGTCTAATTAGTCATTTATTCTGTATTCAGGTAACAACCAAACAAATACAATATTTATAAGCATTTGCCAATTCACAGTTAGCTTGATCAGGTAGCTTTTTCACAAAAACACTTAATGAATTGGTGAATGCTTTTCTAAAATAAAGTCAATCTGGAGGAAATATGCAAATTAAAAAATTTGCTCGGAATATGGGAACTACCTTGTTAGTTTCTAGCGCAATATTTGCCGTATCACAACAAGCAAGTGCCAACAAAAGATTAGAAGATTTATCAGAACAGAATACCAACTGGGTCATGCAGACCAAAGATTATGATGCCAGTCATTACAGTAGTATGTATCAGATTAATATTCAGAATGTACATAAGCTAAGGCCTGTCTGGTCTTTTTCAACGGGTGTTCTGAATGGACATGAAGGCGGTCCTTTAGTTGTTGACGGTATTATGTATGTCCACTCCCCTTTTCCAAACAATATATTTGCGATTGATTTAAACGAGCCAGATAGAATTTTATGGGAATACAAACCTAAGCAAAACCCTGCGGCACGAGCAGTAGCCTGTTGTGACGTAGTAAATAGAGGTTTGGCTTATGCCCCTGGCACTAAAGATTACCCAGCCACTATTTTTCAAGATCAGTTAGATGGTCATATTGTTGCTATCAATGCAAAAACAGGAAAATTAATTTGGAAACTAGAGAACTCTGATATTGCCATGGGTTCAACCTTAACGTCTGCGCCGTTTGTTGCTAAGGACATGGTTATTGTAGGAAGTGCAGGCGCAGAATTAGGTGTGCGTGGTTATGCAACTGCTTATAACATTAAAGATGGGTCTCAAGTTTGGCGTGTCTATGCAACAGGGCCTGATAAGGATATTGGTATTGGTGAAGGTTTTAATGATGACAATCCACATTACGGACAATATGGGTTAGGCACTAAAACGTGGGAAGACGACGCATGGAAAATCGGTGGTGGTACTAACTGGGGTTGGTATGCTTATGATAGTGACTTAGAAATGCTGTATTACGGTTCAGGTAATCCTGCACCGTGGAATGAAACTATGCGTCCAGGTGATAACAAATGGACGATGACCATTTGGGGTCGTGATGTTAATACGGGTAAAGCAAAATTTGGTTATCAAAAAACACCGCATGACGAATGGGATTATGCCGGTGTGAACTACATGGGTTTATCTGAGCAAATGGTCGATGGAAAAATGACTAAATTGCTAACTCACCCTGATAGAAATGGCTTGGTATATACCTTAAACCGTGAAAATGGTGATTTGGTTAATGCGTTCAAAATTGATGATACCGTTAACTGGGTTAAAAAAGTAGACCTTAAAACAGGCTTGCCTATTCGTGATCCAGAGTATTCAACACATATGGATCATGAAGCAAAAGGAATTTGTCCGTCAGCGATGGGCTATCACAACCAAGGGATTGAATCTTATGATCCTGTTAAAAAGACCTTCTTTATGGGAACCAACCATATTTGTATGGATTGGGAACCATTCATGCTGCCATATCGTGCAGGTCAATTCTTTGTAGGTGCAACACTTAATATGTACCCAGGACCTAAAGGAACATTAGGGCAAGTTAAAGCAATGGACTCTGTAACTGGTGAATTCAAATGGGAAATTGCTGAGAAATTTGCTGTCTGGGGTGGAACCATGGCAACAGCAGGCGACTTGGTTTTCTATGGCACGTTAGATGGCTATATCAAAGCGCTTAACTCTAAAAATGGCGAAGAACTTTGGAAGTTTAAATTACCTTCAGGGGTGATTGGTCATCCGATTACTTATAAACACAATGGTAAACAATTTGTTTCTATTTACTATGGTGTAGGCGGCTGGCCTGGTGTGGGATTAGTGTTTGATTTGCAAGATCCAACAGCGGGTTTAGGTGCGGTAGGTGCTTTTAAAGAATTAGCGCATTACACACAAATGGGTGGTGGTGTTATGACTTTTGCACTGGATTAATAAGCTTCTAAGTTGGATAAGCGATATTACGCCAAGGATGGCGTGTAGTAGAGCAATGCAGGAGCAGCGAAGCGGTGTGCCTAGCACAATCCGACAGCCTTTTACTAAGGGGGGTAACAATATTGTTACCCCCCTTAGTAAATTCACACTATTTACAGATAAAAACATGATACTAAAATCGAGATTATTCTACCTAACTGGGCTGGCATTAATATCAGGCTGTGCAGCCAATGCACAACCTGATATTGCATGGGTTCCCACAGGAGAGGTACTAAAAGTTTGTGCGGCTGAGGATGAAATGCCGTATTCCAATAAAAAAGGGGAAGGTTTTGAAAACAAACTGACTCATTTATTAAGTAGGCATCTAAACCGTAAAATAAAATACACTTATTGGAAAGACCCTCGTTATTTTGTTCGTGATTTTTTAAATAAGGGCTTGTGTGATGTGGTGATTGGTGTCGATGCTGGCGACCCTCGTGTCTTAACGACCGAACCTTATTATCGTTCTGCCTATACCTTTATCTCACGAGAAGAAGAGGATTTGGATTTACACGATTGGGACAGTGACATTTTACGCTCAGTGAGCCGAATTGGTTATATTCCAGGGACACCCTCTGAAGTGATGATACGAGCAATAGGAAGGTATAGCGATACGTTTAATTACAATAAGGAATTAGTTGGTTTTAAGTCTCGTAGAAACCAATATGTGAAATATGATACCAATAAGATGGTTAATGATATTTCTAATGGTAAAGCGGAAATTGCAGCAGGGTAACCGCATATAAATTTCAACCTGAAAATATCACTTTTTCTCTAAACTGATCATTCAATGCGGCTTTAAAACGCTTTTTCTTCAAACTCATTTTCGATGACTCTTTCTTTAGTAAATTAAT
>WTAG01000199.1 GCA_013139755.1 Methylomarinum sp.
GGGGCTTGGAGATTGGTGCATTACCATATAATTACGGGGCAATTCTTATCATTTATGCATACTAATGATATGAATGAATGGGCAGCAGTGTCGTGCTTGTATTCCATTGGTTTGATATTGTTGGTAATCAAAACGCCTATTCGTCAGTATTTGTATGTAAACAGTTGGTATGGATTTAATATTAAGGAACGTGCAAAGGAATAATACCAATCACAATTCCTACGTAGGATGGGCAAAGGAGGAACGACGTGCCCATCTTGTTTTATAATAATAATGATGGGCACGGGATAAAGCCCCTTTGCCCATCCTACTTGACTGTTTTAGTAACTGATTAGGGTTAGTATTTATTGGTATTGGTATTATTCGATATGTAGTGGCTATCTCTATCCACACAGGTAAAGTGAACTCTGAAACTTTAGTTTTTTATTGTCGTCTGGTTTCAGAAGCCTCAAGAATTCTTTCACGCAACTGCGGGTGATACTCCATAAACAGTTCAATATCCCTGCTATTTAACATGAGGAGTTCTGTGTAGGTATTGGCAGTGACATCTGCATTTCTGGGTATGTCATATAAAATCCCGATTTCACCAAAAAAATCACCACCTTTAATACATATTGTTTTCCCTGGTTTATTTATTTCAACTTCACCGTCTACAATAAAATACATACAGTCAGCTTGATCCCCTTTGTGGAAAATGACTTCCCCCGCCCTAACGACATGAAGACTTAACAAATCAGCAATCCGCGCTATTTCGGTAGCGGTTAACTTGGCAAAGAATGGTACCTGAGCAACCAAATCCCAGGTTGCTATAAAGTCTTTTCGCTTAATTTCCTGATAGAAAGCCGAAACCAAAATCCCGGTAGGAATCGCAAACATGGCAATTCCGACAAACATCACAATTATTCCGAAGAATTTTCCTAATGGAGTAATGGGAACGGCATCGCCATAACCAACCGTGGTCAAGGTGGTCATGGTCCACCAAATCGCTTCTGGAATACTGGAAAAGACTTCAGGCTGAACCTGGTGTTCCAATGCGTAGATGATTGCAGCCTCTATTACCACCAGTACCGACATAATAAATAATGTCGACAATAAGGTTCTTTTCTCCCGTACTAAAATAGCCTGCAAAATATGCAATGATCGCGAATTTTGCATGACTTGCAAAATACTCAATACCCGAAACAATCGCAATAGACGTAGGTCAATGCCAATATTAATTTTAAGGTAAAACAACAGTATTACAAATGCGTCTACTGCAATTACCGGCGAAAATATCATACGTAACCTTGCGAAAGGCTTTGCCACTTGTATCATTTTATTCACGATACAGCGATAAATTCTGACAAAATACTCAAGCGTGAAAATTGCGTAAGAAAACGTTCGAAATTGAATAAAGGCTTGGGAATTAACGGAATATATAGTGTCGGTACTCTCCAGAATAACGGCCACAACATTGAGCAGAATTAATAAAACTATCAATTTATCAAAAACAGGGTGATTGATCATTTTACGTTCACTATACTTCATAGGGTCACGAATACAGATTTTAAAAACATCTGAAATTTTGGGTTTAAAAGTGTTTTTTTTTGAACTTTAAAAGTAGTTTTCACGTAATGGCTCAGCGTAATTTATAGGGTGAGAGTTCATTTGCATATTTCCCTAAGTTTTATCGGTGGTTTGATAATCCCCCTTTTATAAACGAAGTTAAAAGTAGAGGGTCATGCAACTAATACCAATCCCAATATATTTTTACATGTCTATTAATAAATCACAGGTAACTATAAATTTTAGTTCTAAAGTTAATCAAAATTGGCAGGTTAATGCTCTTAAGCCCTCTCTTGCTGGAGAGGGTTTGGGTGAGGAGGTCTTTAATAAACCGCTATTTTGTCTTATATTTCAAAGGGTAAAAGAAATTTTAATTTTCCCCTCACCCAACCCTCTCCCTTCGGAGAGGGCTTTTAGAGAATACTACCATTACTTAACCTGCAATAAGTTAATAGCCATGTATTTTTATATTAAAAGCGATATGTATCCATGTGTATGAAGCATCGCGTAATACAGGATGAATTGCACGTTTATTCCCTACGATCAATGTATTTTCTTTCCCTGTTTTTTAGTAAGCATTTGTTGGGATTAGTATAACGCTACAACTGATCAGGTGTTATGCCACCAAGTGCCATATTAGGGTGTTCATTATTATAAGTCCAGAGTCAAGTCGAGTGGTTTAGTCCGTCGACCCACTGCAGTCAGTCAATGAATTGTTTCTACAGGAAATAACGATCAATGATTTATTTCGTTTTCCACCTCGGAATCGATAGTTACCGTTTCAAAAACACTGTCACGATTGCACAGGCTAAATCCCAAGTTGTCCGGGAGTAATATAGCTACCATATGCCTCCCTCACAAACATCCAACCTCTCTCTTTTGAGGCTTTCTTTGGATCGTTTGAAAGAGCTTCCCTTGGTCCGCTCGAAAGTCCGCTGACTAATCTACCCCAATGAACTAATTCGTGAAGTAAAATGGACTCTAAAAAGAGCTCCATGTTGCTATGATAAGGGGTGCGTTTAGTTGCTAATTGTCCGTATGGAAGTCCAAACCTGTTTTTATTAAATGCATCTTGAATAAATTGAGATCCATAATTGTCTTCAAAAACTTTTTCAAAATATTCAACAAACTTCTTTGCAAGAAGAATATCGTGACCTACTCCAGGATACTGACCCCATCCAATAATTGGAGCGTCAGGATATTCCAGCCTAATTGTTGGGATAGGTTTTTTTTTGTCAAAAACAAACCTATGTGACAATACCATGCTTGCATATCCTACATCTAAGCCAGAATGATTTCTAAAAACGTTGAACACATGCGGCTTTGTGATTTGGATATTATTGAGTTTTCTAATACAAATTGCAGTTTGAGGATACCTATTTATAAGGTCAGAAGAAATGATAGTCATAATAAATCCCCCTATAGATTCTATTTCAAATGAATTGAGCTAGTTATACATAGTTATGTGATTGTCACTTGTTATTGCTCGCCTTTAGCTAGTAAGTTCTTAGACTCATTTCTATAGTCAATAAATTACTGTTTACACGAGATTACAATTGATTATAAATTTTCCAAATATTTTGGATTATTTGGAATTTTAAAATCAACTTACTTATGAAGCTAGGAAAGTTCTATAGCTGTCCCTTAAATATCATGAATTCCAGCTTTGGAGTGTTAACACCAAGGGACTTTGTCATTTTTATTTCTCCGGGTAAAAATGTTGAAAACATCCTTGTTCCCCTTCTGCTTCTAGCTTACTAACATGGCTTATTCGATAGTGATTGAACCGGTAGTTGCCGTGTTATTTTTTCCAAGGGCAATTGTAGCGTTACCTTTGTTGACTGATTTATTCAAAACAATACTTTTACTCACTTTTGAGTCTTTAATATTGACTGAACCTGTGCTTGCTAAATTGTTTTTACCAAGCGCAATAGTCGCATTACCTTTGTTAACCGATTTATTCAAGACGATAGATTTTGTGACTTTTGATTCAGCCATCGCATTAAATGACATAACTGATACGATGGTGATGATTGCTGCTGATGTTAAAGTTTTCATGATGTGACCTTTGTTTGT
>WTAG01000413.1 GCA_013139755.1 Methylomarinum sp.
TTTTCGAATGCTTGAGGCGGCTGTGCTTGCTGCTCTAATGGTTCATTAACTGGCATCGCTTCATTTTATTCAGTGTTTTAGAGTTATTAATTAACTGAGGTGATGAATGTACCTTTAACCAAAGCTGTGCAATAGACTTATCTTCTTTATTCATCAAGCCTCTAACATATTCTGCCACTCGAAACTTTCCATTTGTTACTGCGGCATCAAAACGCTTCCAAAGTGTTTCACGGGTAAAATAAATCGACTATTTTAACTTATTAAAGATAGGATTACATTCATTAGGTTGAGACTTACCGACCACCCATATTTTCTTTACCCCTGTTAAGGCCTTGTTTTTAGCACCTGTTTCATACAGCGCTTGGTAATAATAACATTGCAATTTTGTATTGTTGCTTTGGCTATACTGAGCAATAAACTCCTGCCAGTTTTTATGTTTTGCCAAATAAAACTGCCATTTGTACTTTAGTAAATCAGCGTATCTTGTTTTTTCATTAGTCTTTATAAAAGTTTTGATTTTACCTGTCTGATTCAGGTTTTTCTTTAACCATTGATATTCCAAATAAGGTGCTAATGGGTAGTCAGATAATTGCTCCAATTGATTAAAAAACTGGGGCTCGCGCGTCTTTTTTATCGATTTTTCTATCACCAAAAACAAGTTTCTTTGTTCTTCTAAAGTTAATTTAGAAGCCTCTACAAACTGCATAGGCAATACAATTAAAAACAAAAATATAATTCTTTTCATCATGGATAACATGTTCGCATTTAAAATGCCATTTTCTTATTAATCAACAGACCGTTATAATTCTACGCTTAATCCTATTCATACAGTATAAAAACAGTGTCCAGCAACCGCTCTTCGTCTTCACAGAAAAATCAAACGCATTACTCTTGGAAATATATCTATCAGATAGCACTAGAGCATAAAAAAGAGCTTGTTAGCGCGCATTTTATTGCTATTTTAGCTACCTTAGCCAGTGTTCCCGTGCCTTTACTCATGCCTTTATTAGTTGATGAGGTTCTGCTGCATAACCCTAGCACCATAACAGAAACCATCAACCTGTTAATACCCAGTGAATGGCAGCTGCCCATTGTTTATATTGCTGCCATTTTAACTTTTAGTGTATTACTCAGGATTATTGCGATAATTTTTAATATCATTCAAGGCAGGCAGTTCTCTTTTATTTCCAAAGATGTTATTTTCCGCATCAGAAAAAACCTGATTACACGCTTACAAAGGATATCCATGTCCGAGTACGAAAGCTTAGGTACTGGCGCTGTTGTTACCCACATGGTAACTGATCTTGACACTCTGGATAACTTTATTGGTTCGACTATCAGTAAATTGCTTATTGCCTTTCTAACTGTTCTTGGTACAGCCACTATATTACTATGGATGCACTGGCAATTAGGGCTATTTATTTTATTATTTAATCCACTGGTTATTTTTTTAGCAAAACGCATGGGATCTCGCATTAAAGATCTTAAAATCAAAGAAAACTCAGCCTATAGCCTATTTCAACAATCATTGACCGAGACCCTAGAAGCCATTCATCAAATTCGCGCCAGCAATAGAGAAAAACATTATTGCCAACAATTAATTGACTCAGCATTAACAGTTAAAACTCATTCCACTGCCTTTGCCTGGAAAAGCGATGCCGCTACACGACTCAGTTTTTTGGTGTTTTTATTTGGCTTTGATATTTTCCGGGCATCCGCCATGTTAATGGTATTTTATTCTGACTTAAGTATAGGTCAAATGCTGGCGGTGTTTGGTTATCTCTGGTTTATGATGGCACCAGTACAGGAAATACTCAGCATTCAACACGCTTTTTATGCCGCTAAAGGCGCACTAAGCAGAATAAATTCACTCTGCGCTTTACAACAAGAACCTAATTATCCTCACTTAAAAGATCCTTTCAAGGACACTCGCTCGGTATCAGTCAACATCAAAGACCTGCATTTCCGCTATAAAGATGATCCTATTTTAAATGGCATCAATCTATCAATAAAAACAGGTGAAAAGGTCGCATTAGTGGGTGCCAGTGGCGGTGGAAAATCCACCTTGGCACAAACCTTAATCGGTCTTTACCCACCGAATAAAGGTATGATTTATTTTAACGATGTTGCTATTAATGAAATAGGCTTAGAGGTTGTCCGAGAACATGTGGCTACCGTGCTACAGCACCCCGCTTTATTTAATGATTCAATCAGAGCCAACTTAACATTAGGGCGGAATATATCTGATGAAGCGCTATGGCAAGCATTAGAAACAGCTCAACTAAAACAAACCGTACTAGATCTAGACCATGGACTAGACACGCTTGTCGGCAGACAAGGCATGCGTCTTTCTGGTGGACAGCGCCAACGACTTGCAATAGCGCGTATGATTGTAGCAAACCCTAGCGTAGTTATTTTAGATGAAGCCACATCAGCGCTAGATACCGAGACAGAACAAAAACTACACAAAGCTCTGGCTGAATTTTTAGACGGTAGAACAACCATTATTATTGCACACCGACTCAGTGCAGTTAAACAAGCAGATCATGTTTATGTATTTGAAGAAGGACGGATTTGCGAACAAGGAAAACATGCAACTTTGATTAACAATAACGGTCTGTATGCAAAACTTTACGGCGAATATCAATGATAGAAAAGTACGACTTGCACTGCCACTCCACCGCATCTGATGGCGCCTTATCTCCCACAGAAGTTGTACAACGCGCCCAACAACAAGGCGTAACATCACTCGCTTTAACCGATCACGACACCATTAATGGCCTTGCGGAAGCAGCAAAAGCAGCACAATCCAGTGAAATCAATTTTATACCAGGCATAGAAATATCAACCACATGGGAAAACAAGTGCTTCCATATCGTTGGCTTAAATATTGATCCTACCAATACGACCTTAGTCACTGGCATACAGTCACTACAATCGCTTAGAACTGAGCGAGCAAGAAAAATTGCCTCAAAATTAGAAAAAAGACGCATACCTAATGTTTATGAATCAGTCATGAAAGAAGCAAATGGCGGCATGGTAACACGCGCCCACTTTGCTAAGTTCTTGCTAGAAAACAACTATATATCTACTCAACAAGAAGCCTTTGACCGTTACTTAGGCCATGGTAAGTCTGCCTTTGTCTCGACAATATGGGCAGATTTACATGAAGCTGTTAATTGGATTAACCAAGCTGGCGGCGTTGCAGTAGTCGCCCATCCATTACGCTACAAAATGACTGCCAGTTGGATGAGACGCTTTTTAGCCTTTTTTAAAGAAATAGGCGGACAAGGTATTGAAGTGGTAACCGGCCGAAGTACACCCGATGAGATAAGGCGCGCCCAGTTTTTTGCCAATCAATATCAACTAGCAGCCTCAGTAGGGTCTGATTTTCACACGCCCAACAACCAATGGATAGACTTAGGTCGTTTAGCACCACTACCTGATGGTATAAACCCCATTTGGGAGCTATTCTAACCCTTGACCTTACTAGAAAATTAAAACTACTATATTCTAAAGGCATTATTAGGACATCCAATGGGACAAGAAATCTCTGCTTCACAGTTTGATAAAAGCGACTTCAATCAATTTCATCAAAAACTTAAACAAGAAACGACGCTATTAAAAGAAATGATCGAACAGAATGCATGCTCAATGCGCGCACCTGTTGCAGGGTTTGAAATTGAAGCATCGATTGTAGATAAAGACATGCACCCATCCCCTATTAATGAGCATTTTCTGGCATCTCTAAATAGTCCTCTGGCATTTGAAGAACTTGCAAAATTCAATATTGAATTAAACAGCACCCCTACCCCGTTAGCTGGCAATGTATTTAGCCACATGTATATGCAATTGCAATCAACCTGGAACAGTGCATACGAACATGCCGAATCATTACAAAATCAATTAATTATGATTGGCACACTGCCAACACTTAAGCAAAGCGATTTAAATTTAGCCCATACGTCTGCTTTAAATCGTTACCGCGCACTGAACGATCAAATATTTCAATCCCGAAAGCAACCTATCAACCTGGACATTACAGGCAATGAACATC
>WTAG01000178.1 GCA_013139755.1 Methylomarinum sp.
CTTCCGCCCCAACCATTTCTCATATAATCATTGGATTTAGCAATATTACTGAGCATCTTATAAAAGTTAACAAACTAAAAAAAATTCAGCAACTCAGTGCGGAATCATCAATAGACCAGCCTATTGAAAGCTTATCTCTGGAGTCTATTCCATTTGAAAAAAACACTCTAAACACCAACCCAAAAAGTACTTTTTTAATGAGTAACCACAGCTTACTTTCAGAAACTAAAACAGTAAAAAAACTGAAAGTAAAAAATGATAAATACATCATTGCTGAAACCAGTTTTCTAAATTGCTCAGTTGGTGATCTATGTATACTTTGCTCAGCCAACCTTAGCCATAAATTAGGTATTATCAGGCAAATTAGAGTGACAAACTCTACAAGAACAATACATATTCTGATTGAAAAGGTAATGGGGATACCATTAACTCAGCTTAGCTCATCAACCTATCAAGCCTCAGATAGCCAAATAATTTTCACTCAAGACAGCAACATTCAACTTAATCTATTCCACCCCCCCTGCAAACTTGCCACAGGAACTATCCTAACTTGTGCATCAGACGATCACTTTACTTTAGACAAACTGGTCGACTACAGCCCTTTTTTCAATCATTATCAAACAACGTTATAAAGTAATCCATATAAACTTCGGCTCATCACTATCACTTGACCAGAAGTTCCTTGAAGAGCCTCAAAAATAGTCACTCAATATGCCAAAATGATAAAGCATTGCAAAAGTGACCAACTGAACAAAAAAACTCACCCAAAAATACAGCACGAATAGCATAACTTTTACTGGCTTTTCTACCTTCTTAGGTCGACTAAACAACCAGCCAGCAACTGTAGAAATAAAGATAACTCCGAGAACCCCGATAACCATACTGTTCATTTTAATCCTTTGGTGCTGCTGGCGCTAAAACCTGTCTGGATCCATTCCCTTCTGGCCCACTGACGACACCTGCAGCTTCCATATCTTCAATCATTCTCGCTGCTCGGTTATAACCGACTTTAAACCGTCGCTGTACGCTAGAAATAGATGCTTTACGTGTTTCAGTCACAAACATGACCGCTTCATCATATAATTCATCCATTTCTGAATCAGCCCCACCTTCAGCTGCAAACTCGCCTGTATCTGAACGTTCCTGAGTAATGTCTTCCAAATAATTTGCAGGCGCCGTCTGTTTAAGAAACTCAACCACTTTATGTACTTCATGATCATCTACAAAAGCACCATGCGCCCTAATTGGAATACTGGTGCCTGAAGGTAAAAACAACATATCTCCATTACCTAATAAAGTTTCCGCCCCGCCTTGATCGAGAATAGTTCTAGAGTCAATCCTTGACGACACTTGAAAGGAAATACGTGTTGGAACATTAGCTTTAATCAACCCCGTTAACACATCAACCGAAGGACGCTGGGTTGCCAATACCAAATGAATCCCCGCCGCTCTGGCTTTTTGTGCCAACCGAGCAATTAACTCTTCTACTTTTTTACCCACAATCATCATCATATCAGCCAGCTCATCAATCACAATGACAATACTAGGTAATGTGGTTAAGGTCGGGAATTGCTCACCTTCTTCCAATGGCTCAGTTAATTGAAATAAGGGGTCACGAATAGGTTCGCCTTTTTTCTCTGCCTCTCTAATTAATTGATTAAAACCAGCCAGATTACGCACCCCCACCTTAGACATTAATTTATAACGTCGCTCCATTTCAGCAACAGCCCAGCGCAAAGCATTCTGAGCATCTTTCATATCCGTCACAACAGGCGTTAAAAGATGCGGTATGCCTTCATAAACAGATAATTCCAACATTTTTGGATCTATCATAATCAATCGAACTTCTTCTGGCGTCGCCTTATAAAGTAAGCTCAGAATCATGGTATTAATAGCCACCGACTTACCAGAACCGGTGGTCCCCGCCACTAGGGCATGAGGCATTTTTCCTAAATCAGCCACCACTGGCATGCCGGCAATATCTTTACCCATGGCAAAGGTCAATTTTGATTTGGACTTTTCAAAACTACGAGCAGAAATAAGGTCTCGTAACGACACCATTTCCCTTTCCCGGTTAGGAATCTCAAGACCAATAACAGACTTACCTTGAATCACTTCAACAATCCGTACACTGGTCACCGATAACCCTCGAGCAATATCTTTTGACAAACCACTCACTCGGCTGACTTTCACCCCTGCTGCCAATTTTAATTCAAATCGTGTAATCACAGGCCCGGGGTGAACTGCAACCACTTCAACAACCACATTAAAATCCTGCAAGGCATCTTCAACTTTACGCGACATTTCTTCCAGGTCAGTTTCAGAGTACCCTTTCACCTTAGAAACTCGCTTATCAAGCAATGCCAACGGGGGAAGTATGCCTTTATACGTTTTAGAGTCAAAAGGCTCTACAAATATATCAACCTGACTTTCTTTCGCCTCTCTATCACTTTGTTCAATTTTATTCATTGAAGGGGCGATTTTAACTTTAGCTTTCCTTGCTGTCTTTGC
>WTAG01000073.1 GCA_013139755.1 Methylomarinum sp.
GATTTAAATTTAATGAAACACATTATTTAGATCACCCAAAATTCGGTGTTTTAGCGAGAATATCCCCTCTAGATTGAGTTTGCAAGTGTGTCTTTGGCAACTGCTGCCATTTTTGTGTTGTGATTTGTGTCCTCTGATGTAATGCTTTTAATTCAATTAACATGTGTAGTAGCTTAAGCCTTACACTAAAGGTGTGTGGTTTTGAGTTGGCGAGCGGATACAATAAATATAGCTAATCGATAGGGTCACAGACCTAGGCGCAAGTTCTTTGTTAAAGCTAGATTGATATGACTGCCAGGAGATAAAGTAATAACTTATTGTGATTGGTATAACTTAAGTTGACTGTATTTCAATAATGAATATTGACTGTTTAACGCATCTACGTGAGATGGTTTTAACAAAAGCAGTTCGTTGTAAGAATTTTGGTGTCTGTACGATAAATTGAGGAATGAAGCGCATCAATTGTGAGATGCGCTTCGTTCATTAACTAACTAACCTGATATATGATTAGATATCAGTTCTTTTAAAAACAACTCTACGGTTTTCAGCACGACCACTATCGGTATGGTTAGATGCAACAGGACGTGATTCACCGAAACCTTTTGTTGTTAAACGAGATGCAGCGATACCATTTTCAACAAGATGTTGTTTAACAGATATTGCTCTACGTTCAGAAAGGTTTTGGTTGTATTTTTCAGAACCAATACTATCAGTATGACCTTGGATTTCAACAGTTAAGCCTGGATTTATATTTAAAACTTTTGTCGCGTTATCGAATAAGCTTTTATATTCAGATTTAATGGTGGCTTTGTTGTGATCAAAAAGAACACCATGGAAAGCCCAGCAACCATCTTTATCTACAATTGCCCCTCGTGGTGTATTAGGGCACTTGTCTTTGCTGTCAACAACACCGTCACCATCTGCATCGCCTTCAACAGGAGTTGTATGAGTAAAAAAGACCTTGGTTACAAAATCAGCCATACCGCTGCTGGATGAAATTGCACTTGCGGTAGTGGAAAACCCACAGCCTGAAATGTCAGCTAAATGTTGAAGAACGGCTTGACCTGCTTGTTCTTTTTCGTTACCTACCCAAACTGTGTAAACACATAGTTTGTCGCCATATTGTTCTTTAAGTGTTTGTATTTGTGTAGCTGGTGATATATCGTAATTATGTCCGTCACTTAAAAGTATAACGGCAATATTACCAGGAGCTGAGGTAAGGTCAGTGCTGACTGCATTAAAGGCACTTGCTACAGGTGTTCCGCCGCTAGAACAGCTAAGAGAGTTGATTGCACTATTAAATGAATCGGAAGAATAACTTTGAACTGCCTGGTTTAAGTGAGTAAACCCCCATGATAGGCATGGGCCAAAGCCAAAGCTACGAAGACCCGAAGATAAAGGGATATTAGGAATGGTTTTGTTCATTCTGTTTAATAATTCTTTTTCAACTGAATGCTTGTTTTTCCCAGAAAAGCCAGGGCCTAGATAGGCATCGCTCATGGATGAAGAAGAATCGTTAATCACCAAAAAGGTGTTTTTTTGTTGTTGCAAGTGGCCTGAAACAATAGCTGGATTTAGGTCTTTAGCTTGGAAACCTTGAAATGAGGTGATTGATTGCGTTGCACAGCCTGCTGATAAGGCAATGCTTGCAAGTGTTGTGGCTTTGAGTAATGTATTTTTCATATTAAATCCCCGAAATATTTTAAAGGTAGCTGTAATGAGGCGTGTTTTGTCGGTACATCTCTAATGTTAGCACTTATTGAATGGGAGGTGCGTAATAAAATTAATTTGAATGATAGTTATTTGAAGCAATATATTTGCTTAAGTATAAGGTTTGTTTTCTGAACCTTAGCTTAAGGACAGATCTATTAATTCATGACTGGCATCTATACACTTAAAATATTCGATAACTTCGTTAAAAATCTTGTTAATAGCTTGCTATTAACTGCGGTTTTTGCCTTGTTCTCAAAGATTTTAAGCGCATATCTGCTCAGACAGAATTAATAGAGGTGCCCTTAACTCAGTTTAACCTGCTGTCCTGTTTTGACTGATTCTAAAGCGGCAATAATAACCTGGCAATTTGTTTTAGCATCTTCTAGAGAAAGTGCGGGTATGTCACCGTTTAAAACACAGCGACTAAAATGTTCAATTTCTAAGCGAAAATGATTGGCAAGAGCAAGTGTTTCTTGCTGTTGTTCCCCCGCTTCTGTCCACCAGGAAATAACAGGTGTTTCAGCTTGTTTTGCCCAAACATTGTGACATTTTAAGCCGCCTTTGCTACCTATGATTTCATATTCTGCGCGGCGGGCGTGTTCAAAACCAAAGTCAAAATGAGCGTATTTCCCATCGCCAAAATCAATGATGCCGTTACAGCTAATATCTGCACCAAATTCATTGTGTTTTGCCATGGCTGAAACGGCAACTGGGCTATCATTATAAAAAGGCAGTCTGGCCGTATGTATGGCATAGCAACCAATATCCCACATGGCTCCACTACCATTGTCTATGGTGTTATCAATGCGGTATTGGCGTGCGGGTTGCATCATATAAGAAAAACAAGACCTAACTGAACGTACGTCACCGATAATACCTGAATCTATAATTTCTTTAACGCGCACATGTTGTGGGTGAAAGCGATACATAAAGCCTTCCATTACCATGACATTGTGCTTTTCTGCGGCAGCTGCTATCGCCTCAATATCGGAGACGGTGAGTGCCATTGGTTTTTCGCATAGCACATGTTTTTCATGTTCTATTGCGCGCAATACCCATTCAGCATGTTCTTTGTTAGCTAGCGGGATATAGACGGCTTGAATGCTCTCATCTTTAAGTAATGCTTCAGGTGAGTCAAAAATCATGACATTTTTTTGCTCAGGCGCGTATAGCGCAAGTGTTTCAGCTGCAGCGCCGGAGCGTCTGCTGGCAATGGCAACTAATTCACTGTTGTTAGCTTCAACTATGGCAGGCATTAATTGTTGGTTTATTCTGGCTGCACCCAATATGCCCCAGCGAAGTTTGGTGTTATCGTTCATGATTATTCCTGAATATTAGATATTATTGTGCACATGGCATGGGTTAATAAAGACAGATCTTCTGAACTTATTATATAAGGTGGCATTAGGTAGATTAGGTGGTTAAAGGGGCGTATCCAAACCCCTGCTTCAACAAATTGAGGTTGTAGTGTTTTAATATTAATGGGTTGGTGCATTTCTACAACGCCTATGGCACCCAATACTCGTACATCTTTTACCGTACTGTAATTTCTGCAGAATTCCAAGTCAGTTTTGAGTTGTTGTTCTATTTGTTTAACGCGATCTTGCCATGGTGAACTCAATAGTAGTTTCATACTAGCTAGTCCGGCACTACAGGCTAAAGGGTTGGCCATAAAGGTAGGGCC
>WTAG01000156.1 GCA_013139755.1 Methylomarinum sp.
CGTATATGGTATTCAAATGGCTCACAAGCTAGAAGGTCTGGGTTAAATAGATGTGTGTAAGGAGATGGGTTAGGGTTTAGGTATTTTGTTGGTGGAAATATTGTTAATGATTATGACTTTTTTAGTAATTCAGTTCAGAATGTACTTAATGGTTCTAGGAGCGTTGATGAATTTTTTTGTAAGATGGGCTTTCCAAATATATTAGTTTATTCAAAACGTTTGAATTATGTTAATCACACGGACTATAAGTTACCTTCTTGGTTTGAAGCTGAATTTTGGGCATTATTAGAAAAGAAAGACCTTTTATATGAGACTAGTGCTTATCAGTTAAAGTTTTATAAATTTAATAGTAGGCAGCTTAAAGGTGGTTGCGATTGAAAATTATCATGGTTTAATCTAATAGAGTGTTCTAGAATGCTTTGTTTTTTTGTTGAATGCATTTTTTTTATTATTAATAAGGATTTAGGTGATGTGTGGTATTGCAGGGGGGCTTGGGTTTCTAGAGAAATCTGTATTAGAAAAAATGGCTTTAAAGATGAGTCACCGTGGACCAGATAATTTGTCTTTTGAATCATTTAACGATGTGCATTTGGCCCATGTTAGGTTGAGTATAATTGATTTGTCAGAATTGAGTAATCAACCTATTTGGGATTGTACATCAAGAGCATGCATTACTTTTAATGGTGAGATTTATAACTACCAAGCTTTGAGGGATGAGCTAATCAGTTTGGGATTTAAGTTCAAATCAAAAGGTGATGCCGAAGTACTATTAAACCTGTATTTACATTATGGAGAGGGGTTGTTTGAAAAGTTAAATGGCATTTTCTCATTTGCTATATGGGATGCTGAAAAAGAGGAGTTGCTGGTTGCTAGAGATCATTTTGGTGTTAAGCCATTATATTATACTGAAAATGAGCAAGGCTTTTATTTTGCTAGTGAAATGAAATCTTTGCTCGAAATTAACTCAGTTAAAAGAGATTTTAATTATGATGCTTTATACCGCACGCTGATTTTTCTTTATAGTCCAGGTTCAGGTACTCTATTGAAAGATATCAAAAAGATTGAGCCTGGACATTTTGTTCGAGTTAAAGATAAAAAAGTCATAGAGTGCTGTGAATTTTGGCGCTGGCCTGATTATCAGCCCCAAGGTACAAATGCCGAAGAACTTGCTGATGGTGTACTCGATACCCTACAGAATTCAGTTAAGGATCAACTTGTTGCAGATGTGCCGGTGGGGGCTTTTTTGTCCGGCGGTCTGGATTCCAGTTTGCTGGTAGCGCTGGCAAATGAAAATAAAGACCTTAATATAAAATGTTTTACCATTGATACAACCGATGGTGCGAGTAAAAATGACGGTTTTGAAGATGACTTACCTTATGCAAAAAAAGTAGCTGAATTTTTAGATGTAGATCTGGATATATTAAATGCCACACCGGACATTGTTAAACAACTACCCGAAATGATTTATCACCTCGATGAGTTACAAGCTGATCCTGCACCGTTGAATGTGATGATGATTTGTAGGCAAGCGAAAGAAAAAGGTATTAAGGTGCTATTGTCAGGGGCTGGTGGTGATGATGTTTTTAGCGGTTACCGTAGACATTTCGCGATTAAATTTGAACGTTATTGGGGCTGGTTGCCCTGTCCTGCACGTTCATGGTTAAAAAAAATAACATCTGCTTTACCAAAAGAAAAGCCAGCATTTAGGCGATTATCCAAAGCATTTTTCTATGCGGATATGACAGCTAATGAACGATTATTATCTTATTTTTACTGGATAGATCCTGCTGTGGTAAGAGAGTTGTTTAATGACGAGGTTAAACAACAGATTTCAGAGAAACCTATGAAATTTATTTATGAACAGCTCGATTCTTTGCCTTATGATGACCCTTTGGAAAAAATGTTGTTTCTCGAACGTTCTTACTTTCTGGTCGATCATAATTTTAATTATACTGATAAAATGAGCATGGCTTATGGGGTTGAGGTCAGAGTACCCTTTCTGGATCGTAGGGTGGTCAATTATGCGGCAGGTATTCCATCGAAATTTAAGCAGAATGGTCGAGTGGGTAAATGGATACTTAAAAAAGCGGCTGAATCAAAGTTACCAAAATCAATTATTTACCGACCAAAATCAGGTTTTGGTGCCCCACTAAGAGAGTGGCTAAAAGGAGATTTGGTGCCATTGGTTGATGACTATTTAAGTGAAGGTAAAATATCTGCTAGGGGAGTTTTTAATCCTGATAAGGTGCGAGAATTAATCGATCTGGATCGTAACGGAAAAGAAGATTACTCATATCCTATTTTCGCTTTGCTTTGTTTTGAAGTATGGTGTGAGCAGTTTATAGGCAAATGATTCATCTTAAGGAAGCTCAGATTAAGTCACCCTAAAAATGAGATTATATGACTTTATCCCTGATGCAACGGCACCTACTAAAATGAAACAATTAAGCTTCGCCACATTAGCCTATGAAAACAAAAAGAAGCTAACGAAACGAGAAAAATTTCTGAATGAAATGGAAACAGTTGTTCCTTGGAGTCGAGCAATAAAATTAATTGTGCCACATTACCCTAAAGCAAAAAAAGGTCGAAAACCTATGCTGCTAGAGGTGATGTTACGCATTTATTTTCTACAGCAATGGTATGGCTTATCAGACCCAGCCGCCGAAGAGACGCTATACGATATAGAATCAATGCGCAGATTTGCAGGGCTAGAACTAGGAGAAGATGCGATACCCGATGAAACAACCATATTGAATTTTCGCCATCTGCTCGAAAAGCACAAACTTACCAGTGCTATTTTTGAAGATGTGAAAGCCTATTTGGAAGAGCAAGGTCTTTTATTGGCAGGTGGAAGTTTCGTAGATGCCACGATTATTCATGCGTCATCATCAACCAAAAATAAAGATAAAAAACGTGACCCTGAAATGAGCTCAACCTAGAAAGGCAGTACTTGGCATTTTGGTATGAAAGATCATATCAGTGTTGATGCGAAAAGTGGTTTGATACATACGGTAGGTATTACTACAGCCAAAACACATGATGCAAAAGTTATTGACAAATTAATCAGGGAAAAGGATAAAGTTATCTTTGGCGACAAAGGTTATGTGAGAGACAAACTCAAAAAAGCAGCACGAGAAGCAGGTGTTTATTGGGCTGTACTAGACAAAGCCAAACCCAATAAGAAACTCTCTGCTACACAGAAAAAGCGGAATAAAAAACATGCCTCAGTGAGGGCCAAAGTAGAGCACCCTTTCAGGATTATAAAATGCCAATTTGGCTATAGAAAAACCTGTTATCGTGGACTGAAGAAAAATGCAGCTCACGTATTTTCACTGATGGCACTGGCTAATTTATACCAAGTGGGGCATCAAATAATGATGCAAGCAGGATAGATTTGCTCAAAAATGCCATTAATAGGTGTTTTTCATCTATTAATGGTAATAAAACGGATAATCAGGTAAATATATGATGTCTTTTTTTTAAAAATGTCATTGGTCAGTTTTGACTGTTTAAACACCAATTTTTCAGAGCTTCCTTAATTTATTTTATATTATCTTCATTTATTATGGTTGAAAAGGGTTTGACATGGGAATAATCCTTTATTCTTTTGTCTAGTTTTAAAAAGTTATTAAAATAAATATTATCATCTTTATTTACATTTTCAACTATTGAGCTCGCGTGCATATATATATTTTTTCTCAAGTTATTCCTTTCTCCTCCTTTGTTTTTTGATTTGTCATCTGGATTTTCCTGTACTCCCTTATGAAAGATATTATTTGAAATAATTAAATCTTTAAATATAGTGTTTTTGTTAAAGGCGATTGACCATGAATCATTATTTAGGAATATATTGTTTTTAATTTCTATAGTTTTGTAACTTGACATCGGTTTAAAATACAATGCACTTGTAATGTCATCCGATATTAGATTGTTAGTGATTTTAAGCTTTTTATTGTTGCCACCGATTGCAATCCCATAGCATGAACCTGCGATAATTTGATTTGAATCGATAATGGTATTCTGTAAGTTAGATAATGTCATGCCATCGCCAGAAGTCCCATTACCTGAAAATAATATTTTATTATTATTTACTGTAACATTGTTTGCATAAGAGAAAACAATATTGCCAAAAGAGTTTCTATAAAAATAATTGTCTTTTATTTCTCCGGAAAAATAATGTAGATAAAGAACTGCATGTAAATTGTTAAAGTTATTACCTATTATATGAATGGAGTCATAATTTGATGAATCCATTGTTGCTGGTTTTGTATAAGTCCATATAAAACCAGAAGAATATTTATCAAGAGAATAAATAGTATTATGTTTTACATTAATATTACGTTTCGTTTTATTGTGATATATTTTAAACAAAAAGTCCAAAGGGCCATTTACATTAGCTTTTAAATTAGTATTTTCACCAAATAAAGCTACGATATTATTATTTAACAGATCTAAATTGGCTTTTTTTAATAAAATTTCACTGTTTTGAATAATGTTACAGTTTTTAATTGTATTAACCTCTCCATTGTCTAGTGTGAGAGGCTTGTCGATTAACAGGTATTTGTCACTATCTTTACAGTCAATATTTATGCTTTTAGCATTTGTTTCTATTGTAATATTTGGTTTGTTGCAGAATGAATTTTTAAAATTTTGAATATTCGATTTTTTAATCCACGTAAACTTATCCAAATTAGTGCAATACTTATCTGCGTTTGCAAACGCAACATTGCAGCCTAAATAAATAAATAATATAAAAACTTTAGTCATCTATTTCTCCCTTATTTGGATTTTTTCTTAGTTATCTATCAAGATTTTAAAACAGAATTTAATAGGTGATTTTTTGTATAAATATCACTATTCTCAAATTAGTCTGATATTAACATTTGTTGGGGATTTTATGTGGAAAATATGTATTGTTTTTAACAAAATAGTTCTTTGGTACTTGGTACTTAGAGGCTGATATTAGGTTATAATGCTCAAAAAAAATTGATCCCATAATGAGTGATATAAAGGATGTAAGTTGTGAAACAAGTTCTTCAAAATTTGAGTAGTGGTGATACAACTCTAGTCACTGCGCCTACGCCTCAAGCAAAATCAGGTTCATTATTAATCCATTCAACGGTTAGTTTAATATCAGCGGGTACTGAACGTATGCTGGTTGAGTTTGGACAGGCAAACTTTCTTGAAAAGGCAAGAAAGCAGCCAGATAAAGTCAAGATGGTTCTGGATAAAGTAAAAACAGATGGTCTAGCAACGACTATAGATGCAGTCAAGAGTAAGCTGGATCAGCCTTTGCCTCTGGGGTATTGTAACGTTGGGGTAGTGGATGAAATTGGTTCTGGTATCTCAGACTTTGGTCAGGGTGATCGCGTTATTTCAAATGGCCCTCATGCCGATGTTGTTCGTGTACCTAAAAATCTCTGTGCAAAAATTCCTGATAATGTAAGCGATGAAGAAGCCTCATTTACTGTACTAGGCTCTATTGGTTTACAAGGAATTCGATTAGCTGAACCTACTTTAGGTGAATGTTTTGTTGTGACGGGTGTTGGCCTTATTGGTTTGATGACAGTACAGTTACTTTTAGCAAATGGCTGTCGTGTTTTAGCGATTGATTACGACCAAAGTAAACTGGATCTTGCTAAAAAATTTGGGGCAGAGACTTGTAATCCAAGTCAAGGTGAAGATCCCGTTCGTGTAGGTATGGCTTTCAGTCGGGGAAAAGGGGTTGATGGCGTTATCATTACTGCTTCAACGCCTTCAAATGATCCCGTTTCTCAGGCCGCTAAAATGTCACGAAAACGTGGTCGTATAATTTTAGTGGGTGTGGTTGGCTTAGAGTTAAGTCGTGCTGATTTTTATGAAAAAGAATTGTCATTTCAAGTGTCTTGTTCTTATGGGCCTGGTCGTTATGAATCAAGTTATGAGGAAAAAGGCAATGATTATCCAATAGGTTTTGTGCGTTGGTCAGAGCAACGTAACTTTGAAGCAATTTTGGATATGCTTTCTAGTGGAAAACTTGATGTGAGTTTGTTGATTTCTCATCGCTATTCATTTGATGATGCTTTGGAGGGTTATGCAACATTAACGGAAAATAAATCTGCTTTAGGGATCATTTTAAAATACCCTAAGGTTTCTGTTGAAGAGTTGACTATATATGATATAGAGCTTAAACCTTATGTTGCTTCAATAGGTACTGATCCAGTTGTTGGCTTTGTTGGTGCAGGAAACTATGCATCGAGAATTTTGATACCTGCTTTTAAAGAGGCTGGAGCAAAACTTCATACCATTAGTACATCTGGTGGTATCAATAGTGTTGTACATGGTTCAAAAAATCAGTTTCACAATGCATCTACGGATACTGAGGCACTGCTTAAAAACCCTGAAATCAATACAGTTGCCATTGTTACCCAGCATAATTCACATGCATATTTTGTTGCTGAAGCATTAAATGAAGGTAAAAATGTTTTTGTTGAAAAGCCAATTGCGATTGATTTAGAGCAACTGGAAATGGTTAAACAGGCATATTATATGCAGCAGGAATCGGGTGGAACTGCCCGAGTAATGGTAGGTTTTAACCGTCGCTTTTCTCCTCAGATCCAAAAAATGAAGCAGTTATTGTCTGCTGATTCAGCACCCAAGTCATTTATCATGACTATGAATGCAGGGGATATCCCGGTCGATCACTGGACTCAGTTACTTGATGTGGGTGGTGGTAGAATCATTGGTGAAGCATGTCATTTTGTTGATTTGATGCGTTTCTTGGCAGGTAGTAAGATTACCTCGGTGCAAGCGCGTCGAATGGGGGATGTGCCAGGGGTAAATGTTACGGAAGACAAGGCGGCTAGTATTTTAGTGTTTGCTGATGGATCATTGGGTACCATCCATTATTATGCTAATGGTGCGGCCTCTTTTCCAAAAGAACGTGTAGAGGTATTTTCTTCAGGTAAAGTATTGCAACTAGATAACTTTAGAAAGCTAAAAGGTTACGGTTGGAAGGGATTTAGTAAAATGAATTTATGGCAACAAAATAAAGGACAGAAAGAGTGTGCTAAAGCTTTCTTGGATGCTATAGCTCAAGGGCAAGCCGCTCCAATTAGTGCTGAAGATATATTTGAGGTGGCGAAAGTAACAATAGATATTGTAGAGCAATTACGTACACAGTAATGATGCGTGTAAAAATAAAAACGGCTATAGCACTTGGTTTGCTAAATCTTGGGCGCGTTTTATTTTATCGTCTGGGTGTGAAGCTCGGTTTTAATTCAGTAAAAAAAATAACAGCTAAAATTGAACCTGGTGTTTTTTTTAATGGGCGGGATAGTATTCGCTCACCATTGATACCAAACTCACAGTGGTTGAATCAGCAGTGTTATTTTGGTTGGTTAATTAAGGCTTCATCTGAAATTCCAAATTGGCATCAAAATGTTCTGACGGGAGTTTCTGTAAAAGCGCCTATGGATCCTTGGTGGAAAATTTCTGACTTTGAAAGTGAGCTGGGTGATATTAAAGGAGTATGGGAAGCTTCTCGTTTTGATTGGGTTTTAGGGTTTTCACAGCAAGTGGCTTTAGGCGATAAATCTCATTTAGATACATTAAATCAATGGTTAAACGATTGGGTCATACATAATCCACCATATTTTGGTGTTAATTGGAAATGTGGCCAAGAGGCTGCAATTCGTGTGATGCACCTTGCAATAGCAGTCATTATATTAGACCAAACTACAAAGACCTCTCGCACTTTACTTAGTTTTATTAAGGCACATTTAGCACGTATTTCACCAACAATTTCCTATGCAGTTGCACAAAATAATAATCATGGTACTTCAGAAGCTGCTGCCTTATACATAGGCGGCAGTTGGTTATTAGCAAATGGGGATAAAGATGGTGCTAAATGGTTTAAGCAGGGACAAAAGTGGCTTAAAAATCGTGCGATTTGCTTAATTGAAGATGATGGCAGCTTTAGTCAGTACTCAGTAACCTACCATAGGGTAATGCTTGATACTTATAGTATGGTTGAAGTTTGGCGTAATAGCTTATCGCTAAAGCCTCTTGATGAAGTTGTTTATACTAAGTTACAGCTAGCCACTCACTGGTTATTTAATATGACGCAGTTTGAAACGGGGGATGCACCAAATTTAGGGGCTAATGATGGGGCACGATTATTACCATTAACAGGGACGGATTATCGTGACTTTAGACCTTCAGTTCAGTTAGCCAGTGTTTTATTTTTTAAAAAATCGGCTTATGCTCAGCAAGGTGACTGGGATTTTCCTCTTTATTGGTTAAACATTGTAAAACCAAAATTATGTATTGAAGAGTCAATAAGTCTTGATATGCCAAAAGGCGGCTATGCCATTTTACGTAATCAATATGCGTTTGTATTACTTAATTACCCCAAGTTTAGATTTAGACCAAGTCAGTGTGACGCTTTGCACTTGGATTTTTGGTTGCAGGGTGAAAATATACTAAGAGACTCTGGAACATATAGCTATAATGCTGGCCAAAAATATATAGATTATTATGCTGGGTCACAAAGTCACAATACAGTACAATTTGATAATCACCAACAAATGCCGCGTTTAAGCCGTTTTTTATTAGGAGATTGGCTTAAAACTAGGTTTAAAAAAGATTTGAGAAGTTATGATTCTAAGGTGGAATTTTCAGTAGCCTATAAAGATAAATTTAAATGTCAGCACCAAAGAAGCATAGTATTAACAAATCAAAGCTTAGTTGTTGCAGATAAAGTAAAAGGCTTTAATAACAAAGCGATTTTACGTTGGCGATTAAAACCAGGAGATTGGTTGCTAAAAGGGCAAGAGTTTACCGAAGGAAATCATATTGTTTCAATAAGTTCAGATGTAAAAATGCGGATTGAATTAGTTAAGGGGCATGAGTCTCGTTATTATTATAAAGAGAATATTATTCCGGTTATTGAAATTGAGATAAATCAACCGGGCACTATCACAACAGAATATGTATTTAAGAAATGAGAATTCTTTACTTTCACCAACACTTTTCCACACCTAATGGGTGCTCGGGGATACGGTCTTACGAGATGGCACGGCGAGCAATTCATCATGGGCACAAAGTGACAATGGTGTGTGGTAGTTATAGTGGCGGAGATACTGGGCTGACAAGCAAGTTTGTAAATGGTAAGCGTAGCGGTAATGTTGATGGTATTGACATTATTGAGTTTGATTTAGCTTATTCAAATGCGGATGGTTTATTTAAGCGTACAGTAATTTTTGCAAAGTTTGCTCTAAAAAGTATAGCTCTTGTTTTTATGCAAAATTA
>WTAG01000208.1 GCA_013139755.1 Methylomarinum sp.
TGCTATCGATTCAATCGACGATTCCAATTGGAGGACATGCTGCCTCGGTTGGGTTATATGGCTATGCGAACTCCACCTATGCCTGCATGCTTGTTGAAATTGGCTGAGGGTTATGGGTAATCAGGAATATTTTTACCTTGTAACTATATTCAGTTACAATTGTGGAGCAAGAAATCTGTTTTATGTCTAAACTAAGTAAGATTAAAGAAAAACTTAAATGTGAGCCGATCGCTAAAGACTTTACTTGGGATGAATTGAGTTGTTTGCTGTTAGCGTTAGGTTATATAAAAAAAGAGGGTAGTGGGTCTAGGGTTAAGTTTTTTCATAAGGAAACTAACCACCCAATATTGCTTCATAAACCCCACCCTGGAAATGAGATTAAGCCCACTGCTCTAAAAAGTATAAGAGATGAGCTCAAGAAAATTGGTGCTTTATAATGAATGAAATAATTAAATATAAAAAATATATCGGCTCGGTTGAGGTTGATGTAGAAGAGGGCGTGCTTCATGGGAAAGTATTATTTATTAATGGATTGATTACCTATGAATCAATAAACTTTAATTTAGACGAGTTGAAGCGTGAATTTGAAGCGTCTATAGATGAGTATTTGTCTGACTGTGAGGACTTGGGTATAGAGCCAGAGCAGACATGCAAAGGGCAGTTTAACGTCCGTATTACACCTGAATTGCATCAATCTGCAAATTTATTAGCGATGAAGAATGGTGAAAGTTTAAATACGCTAGTAAGGCGTGCGATTGAAATAGAAGTAAGTGAGATAACGGTTAACCATAAGCATGATGTCAATGTTTGCGTGAATCATAATGTGGTAATGGAGAAGCAGTTTGAAGGAGAGTATGAACAGCAACAGCAGAGTGGTGGATATGGAAACTTACGTATTGTTAAATAATCTTTTTCTTAAAGAGTCTACTGTTTCATTTCTAAAGCCAGAAGAAGCTGCAAAGGGTGGCGATTTGACGTTTGCTATTTCTGCTGAGAATATCTTAAGAAATGATGATTTTTTGTAGTTGGATTTTATTTTTAAAATTGATGCTAAAAACGATAACTCGAAATTATTTGAAATATATTGTAAATTTAGCTCATCTTTTATAATAAAAGGGGGCAATGAATCTATATTAGATGTTGACGAAGGCAAGCTTGCGACAATCTGTTTTTCTCAGTCTTATCAGGGGATTCGGGGGTATATTGCTGATACATTAAGAAGAATGAACCTACTTGTTCCTATAAACTCATTGCCTTTTGCTATTGATTTTGAAAACCAAAATATAATAATTAATCCTGTTTAATATTGGTCATAAGTGTTTCAAGTTGTGAATAAATATAAAGCTAGCTGATAGCTATTTTTTTATGTTTGTACGTAGTAGAAGAATAATTCATAAAGGTAGAAGAAGCCTATAATTTTGGGCTTAATAAGGCGTTTAATTTTATTAGTGACTTTTGAATTGGGGTTTTATGCGTATTATTTGTCCACATTGCGGATCTAAAGCGGTAATTTCATCAAGCAATAAACTCAGTAACCAGGTAAAGGATTTATATTGTCAGTGTGAAAATACTATTCATTGTGGAGCAGGCTTTGTTAGTACACTCGCTTATAAGCATACGATTAACCCACCCGCGCATACTGTATTAGAAATGGCTATGAGCTTACTTAATAGTTTGAGTAAAGAGGAAAAAGCAGAGCTGCAACGGGATTGTGCCAGATAAATGACCTGTGCTTTATGGAGTGATTTTTTGTCTTACATTTTCTAGTCGTCAAGGGTTTTATTTTGGCTAAAAAACAGAAAACAAACATATACTAAAAATTCAATAGCTTACAAAAATTAAAAAAGACTTTATTTTCCAGCGCCAGAAAGATCTGTTAAAAAGTGTAAGGCAAGCAGTGCGGTAAAAGCCAATATAAATAATTTTGGTACCGTATCGTTAACTAAGGTGGTGTTGGCCAATAGCTTTTATATCTTTTTGACTTTATGAAGCGGTCATTTTTTGTTCAGTGTTTATAAATTTCTTTACGGTGACCAATTTTAATAATATCAATCACCAGGACATCATCAAAAATAGAATAGACCACACGATAATCGCCTGTTCTTATGCGATAACTATTATTGGAGCCTGTTAATTTTTTACAGCCGTTTGGACGCGGGTTCTGCTCCAGTTCTTTGAGTAAGTGAATCACCTTTGCAATAACGGGCTTTGGCAGCTTAAATAATGCCTTTTCCGCTGGTTTCTTTAGTTCTACTTTATAGTAGGTCATTGTCTTTGAGTTTTTTAATGACGCTATCAAGTGATACGGTCGGTGCGTTTTTTAGTTCGGCAACGGTGGCTAGGTCTTTTAGGTCATCTAGTAACTCTTCATATTCTTGAATAGGCAGAATGACAGATATTTTACGGCCTGATTTATCGGTTATAAATTGTTCTTGCATGATGGGTTGCTCCTGGGTAAATTTCTTGAATAAAAGGGATAACTCTACGGGATAGGTTTTTTAACCGTAGCTTTATGATGTTTTATGGCTACTTAAGTTATGTTCTCGGTCAGCTGCAAAGCCAAGACAAGACAAGCATTGGTATCCAGCAGGTATTTAGCCCCACTCATCATGCATTCCTTTTCCTGATTACCCATAACCCTCAGCCAATTTCAACAAGCATGCAGGCATAGGTGGAGTTCGCATAGCCATATAACC
>WTAG01000031.1 GCA_013139755.1 Methylomarinum sp.
TCAGCTTTAATTTGATTGGCTAGGCCAGTTTCTTCAGTCAGTAAGTTGTCTTTTTTCTGATTGATGCGGTGCAGATATTGTTCTGACTGGTTTTTGTCGGTTTGGCAGCTTTCACGTAGTTTATTGGCTGCGGTTAAACTGGCAGTGGTTTGTTCTATTTCAAAGCGTAGTTTTTGCAGTTGATCTGATAATAATTGCTCTTGTTGAGTCAGTGCGGCTTTATCGGTACTTAGGTTATCTCTATCAGCAAGAATATCCAGATCAAGTTGTAGACCATAAAGACTATTTTCATTATTTTCTGAATGTAGCGGTGAAAGGTCTTTTCTATCCAGCAAATCGGGAGCAATTACTCTGCCTATGTTTTGCGGCCAATGTTCCACTTCATTATCAAGAAAATATTGCAGGCTGCCTGGTTCAGGGCTAAGACGTTTAAGGCATTGTGCATGTTGTTCTTCAGTTTGTTTTAAACTGTGTTTTTTACTTTGTAGCTGTCTTTCTATGTCCTGATAACTTGTTAATGCTTCGCTGTAATCGGTGGTGCATTTCAATTGAGTCTTATAGGCTTGATCATTCTCTGATCTAACGCTTTCCAGGGCTTGCTGGGTCTGTGTTAGTTGATTTTGTAAGGCTTCAGAGACAGGAATAGCTTTTAGACTGGCTTGAGTGATACCAAATTCAATACTCAGTTGTGATTTCTTTTGATTAATCGGTGTGGAACGATTATCACACTGTTCTGATAGTTGTTTTTTGCGTTGTTGAAAAACCGTTTCAGCTTCAGTTAAACTTTTTGACTCATTAAGCTTTTCATTGGTGGCTTGATGGCTAAAGTTTTGCAATTGTTTGCTGTGCCGGTGTTCTAAGTCGGTTAATTGTTTTTCGTATAATGACTTTATTTGTGTACTTTTAGACTCCAGCGCTTCAATTTCATCACGGATACTGCCTTGTTGCTGTATATGCTGATCAAGTAATGATCCTTTAATGGCAAAGCTTTCGGCATCTTGCTTTTCGTAGTCTTGTTTTTGTTCTTCAAGTGCTTGGATTTGATAATCAAGATCTGCGACTTGTTTTTTTAGTTCGCGTGATTCAGCATGTTTAGGTTCTAATTGCTGCTCGTAATCTTTTTCTAATTGTTTGCGCTGGGTGGTCAACTCAGTGATAGATTGTTCGCAAATGCTTAGTTCTGTCTGTGTGGTTTTATGCTGTGATAGGGCTAGGGCATGAATATGGGATAATTCATTTAAGGTATCTTTTAAACTGGCAACAATTTTTAATAACCCATCAAAATCATCGCGTTTTGCTTCAATTTCTCGTGCGGCATTAAGGTCTGCCAGCCAGGCATCAATATGTTGTTTGTTGAGCTGAAAAGGGGCTTTATCTTGCTCGTGCTCTAATAAATTATGGCTTAATTTTTCCCGAGAAATATCAATCAGCATTTGCTTGATGCTATCAAAATCACCGATTTTTTCAATTACCGAACCGATAACTTTTTCTATATGGGTGATAGGTGTATGAGCCATAGCAAAGCGTCTTTGTAACGGCCTGATCCATTTTTTAGCACTATTAACGTGATGACATTGAATAATACTACAGTAGTCATCTACCGCTAATAATTTGGATGTTTCGGCCTCGGCTCTATAGTGACGATCAATAGCTGAGCTATCACGAGGAATGTTGTTCTCATCAATGTAAATATCTTCCTGGTATGGCGCGTCGATAAATTTATATTTTGCGCTACGTCCGTCACTTTGAATCATCACATGACATGTTTGCTGATTAGGACGCTGATATTCATAGATTAAATAGCTACTATTTCGCGGCAGATAGTACTCAAGAAAGCCTTTTTTACTGCCAGTGCTGCCAACAATATTACTGGGGCGTTCTCCCCAAAAAAGTTGCATCAATCGTAAAAAAGTAGTTTTTCCCGCTCCGTTGGTACCACTTAAATTGGTGTGGCCATCTAAATCCAGCAAAACAGTTTTGCCGGCCCAGAAACTGTCTATCAAAATAATTTTTTTTAGTTGATAGGTATCAGACATGGTTTTCCTTGAATATTAAAAACAGACTGGTTGGGTGTCTTGTAACCAGATTGAAAGGCGAGGTATTTTATCAGTAATGTATCTATAGGTGTAGGTGGGCAAACCTACAAGGTGATGGTAGTTAAGCTGATAATAAAGGATGTGTCGACGACATCACAAAGAACAAGGTGTTATCAAGCAAATTAGACTTTCCGTCTATATCTTGAAGAGAATAATTAATGTGCTCAATTTTAATTGATGTAATTGTATATGCCACATTTAAGCAATGAATAAACACTAAAAACTGTTCTACCCATTTTGCATAGTAATGATGCTGGTTTTGAGAGATTGTATTCTTTATTAGAATAGTTCGAAAACTTGTCCAGTCGGGTGTAATCACAAATATGTTAGAATGACGTTGGCATTTGATAAGATACAAATACACTTTAGCAAATTAATAACATAGATAGAATTCCGTCTATAATTAATACTACAGAATTCTGTCTAATAAACTGTTAGGTACTCAATAAATTATGCTCACTCTCGAACAGATTACTCAGGTATTTAAGCTCGCTCCAAGATATTTGGTAGCAGTTATTGTGTTTTGTAGCGTTCTTTTGTTTATCAAAGATGACGCTGCGAAAATACTCGGTGTTTTCAATTTTGCACAAAACTATCGCCAGTGGCTTGGTGTCTCTCTTATTGCAACATCGTCCTTGGTCGCCATTGACTGGAGTATAAAAATCAGTAGGGTTGTACGGAATAGAATGTTCCGAGTTAAAAAAGAAAAAAGCATCTTGCAAAGCCTGCACAGTCTCACCGAAGAAGAAAAACAAATTCTCAGGTATTACTTCGCCAAGCAAAGCAAGTCCAATGTGTTGCGCATCGATGATGGCATCATTAATGGACTGGTAGCCAAGGACGTTATTTTTAGAGCCGCTAGTCAAGGAAACTTGGTCGAAGGGTTTGCTCACAATATCAACGAGCTGGTTTGGGATTATCTCGACGTAAACCTTGGGCTTCTCAACGGGGAAACCAACGTTTATAGGACTGATAAGAGAAAAAACCTTTTCTAAAATTGTAGTGTTATCTGTCATAAACCTAGCTCTAGTACCTAACCAAAAAATCCAGCTGACCACCTAAAGCGTCACGGTTTTTTTAGTTATTAATTAAAATTAAGCACATCGTGCTTTGTTAGTTCAGTGCCTACTTATCGGTGGCATCTGATTTGGTCGTTATGCGTAATAAATAGGTTTTTATTCCAAAAGGGGAGTTTTATTCATTGTGCTTTAATCGGTTTGTAAACATCTTTTAAAAGGAGAGGGCTATGAATGACGCAGCAGTTCAAGAAAATATTGCTCAATTGGCTTTGGTAGTTTCATATTTAGCTTGGCCAATTACGGTGCTGTTTATTATTAAGGTGTTTTATCAGCCAATTTTCAATTTTTTAAATAATTTATCTGCAAAGATAGTAGAGGTTAATAAAATAAAAATAGGTGGTTTTGAGTTTAGTGCTTCAGAATTAGAGAACGCTATCATTGAAAGAGAGATCCTTAAAATAGGAATTATTATTGGTACTAGCGATAAGAGAGTTAATAAAGAAGAGATGAATTTTTTGGAAACAAGAGCCATATCAATGGGAGGGGATCCAAAAAACCTATCTCATAGCGCAAAAAAGCGGATTCTGAAACAGGCCGTTCTAATAGCCACGGCAGATAAAAAGACAACGGATGAAGAGTACGAGGAACTAAAACGAATCGGGTTAAAGTACGATATTTCAGGTGATGAAGTTGATTCTATGGTTCTTGAATATTGCGCTGAACTGAGAGCCAGTTTACCCCCCGTGCTTCAAAATAAATACAAAAAATAACAGAGATCAATCTAGGCTGATTAATGACTCTACAGTCTAAGCGGTAGCTTAAAGAAGCATCGGTTGATAGTGATGAATATGGATTTTGAAGAATTGTTATCGGAGATAATTATCGCACACAAACCATGGGGTCAGCCAACTTGGAATAGTAGAGTAAAAGTAAAAACAGATAACTATCAAGTTTTTATAACTTGGCAATCAACTTGCCTCAATTCTTCTAATACAAAATTTATCTTGCTGAAAACAGTCCATCGTCTTGCAAAGTCCTGACTCTGAATACAGCAAGTTATTTTCACGTTAAATTTCAGACGCACGTAGCATATATCTTAGGGAAGTGAAATTGTTTGAAGACAGACTTATTGAAGTATT
>WTAG01000456.1 GCA_013139755.1 Methylomarinum sp.
TGCTCATCTGTTTCAACACCTTCAGCAATCACCTCACGACCAAAAGAATCTGCTAGTCCAATCACACCATCAATAATTCTATAGTCATTTGGGTCATCAAGCATACCCCTGACAAAACTCTGATCGATTTTAATGGTGTTGGCAGGTAAGCTCCTCAAATGGGTTAGGGAGGAATATCCCGTACCAAAATCATCCAGGGCAATCTGAACACCTAATGCATCACGACTCGCTTTTATGATATTACTGATAGCAGATATATCACCTAATGCACTACTTTCCAAGATCTCTAATTGTAAATTCTCGGCATTTACATCAGGATACATCACTAAGGCTTTATCAAGCTGAGTAATGAAAGAGGGCGATTGTAGATGATAGGATGCTATGTTAATACTGACTTCAATCTTAAACCCTTGCCGAGTCCATTGATTAAGTTGTTTCAGAGCTTCATTTATAACCCAATCACCAATCTGAATTTCTAACTCTGTACATTCGACAACAGGTAAAAAAGATAAAGGTGGAACAATCCCTTTTTCAGGATGTTGCCAGCGAATCAAAGCCTCAACGCCAAAAGCCTCTCCTGTTTTCATGTTGACTTTTGGCTGATAAAACAAACAGAACTCATTGTTTACCAAAGCTTGCTGTATTTCTTTTAATTGAATGTGTTTAACAATGGCTTGATGGTCTTCCTTTGTATTAAATAATCGAAAACCATTTTTACCTGCAAGTTTGGCCTGATACATTGCCTGATCAGCATGACGTAACAAGGTATCAATATCACTATCATCTAATGGAAAAATTGTAGCCCCAATAGATGAACCAATATTTATGAGCTGCTGATCAATTAAATAAGGCTGAGAGAGTGAGAGTACTATTCTTTCCAGCGTTTGTTCACATTTCTCAATTTCATTAAGATTACCTAGAAGAATGGCAAATTCATCTCCTCCTAAACGAGAAACCGTATCTTCATCTCTAATATTGTCAACTATACGTTTAGCCACCTCAATGAGTAATTGGTCGCCTACATCATGGCCAAAGCTATCATTAACGGGCTTAAAATCATCTAAATCAAGAAAACAGACAGCAAGTAAGGACTCATTGCGCTTACTATGTGAAATTGCTTGGGTAAAACGATCAGCAAGCAGTATTCGGTTGGGCAATTGAGTTAACACATCATAATGAGCAATTAATTCCAATTCTTTTTGTTGTTGTTTACTTTTTGTTATATCCGTAAACAGACCAACATAATATGTTGTAACACCATCCTTACTCTTGAGTGCAGAAATAGTCAGTAGTTCTGCGTATAGTTCACCATTTTTTTTACGATTCCAAACTTCACCTTGCCAATGCCCTCGTTCAATAAGAGAATCCCACATATCAGCATAAAACCTGGGGCCTTGTTTTCCTGAGCTGAGAATATTAGGGTTTTTACCCATCACATCCTCACGGTTAAATCCTGTTATTTGATAAAAGGCGGGGTTAGCATCAATAATAATACTGCTAGATGTTGTAACGAGAATGCCCTCATGGGTTTCATTAAAGACTTGTTTGGATAATAAAAGTTTATCCTCCGCCCCTTTTCGTTCAGTTATCAAGTTATTAAATGCCATTGCCATATCAGAAATCTCATCATTGCCTGATACTTCAAGTAATTGATTGAAATGTTGCTCTTTCTGACTCTCCCGCATTATATTTGCAATATATTTTATTTCATTCACTAGTCTTGAGCGTAATTTAAAGCCAATGAAACAAGCAGCTAAAATGATAACAAGAGTGAGTGTAAAATAGATCAATAGTAAACGTTGAGTTTGAAGCTCCGTTTGTTGTCCAGAGATAATTAAGTCTTCTGCTATAGAGGCCGAGGTATCATAAATAAGACTAATACGCTCCGTAGCTTGCTGCCACCAGTATTCAGGTTTTTGTGAACTTAAGCTATATCGTAAGAACTTAATCGTATCTAAAGCAGGTTGGTCATTTACAAAGACAACTTGGTCAGTTTTTCTAATATCAGCTTTCTCCTGCTTCATTGCAGAAATAGTGGCTAGATGAGCGTAATATTGTTGAAAGGTATCTTTTATAGCATTAAGTGCATCGCTCTCCTCACGATTAATATTGGGTAAGTTTCTATAATCTTCAATTTCACGGAGGGCAGCATTATATTTCCGTTGAAACCTATCCATGTATTGACTGTCACCTCTAATGACATAATTCTTAAAATCATGAATTAAACCACCATAACCAATTAAAGTTTGAATACCATTTAAGGCATCATTTCTTAAGCCTTTATTGAACAGGATTTCACGGGAATGATCTACAAATGTGGTTGCTGGATGAGACTGTATGTTATGGATTTGTTGCTTATGTTTGCTTAATGCATGGTTATTAAGACTTCTAAGTGCAGCATCTTGCCCTGCTATATAACTAGAAATAGAGCTGAATTGAGCCGCATTAAATTGCTGGGAGGTAAACACACCATTTAATGCGCCTCGCTCTTGCCCTGCACGCTCTGCAAGCCATAAGATATCAATATAAGAGGATGATAAGCTGTAAAATTCAGAAGAAATACTAAATGTTTGCAATATGCTAACGATGTTTAATATGTCGCTAATCACATGACTATAGAACTCAAAGAAATCTCCTTTACCTTGGTCGATTTCACTACGAGTCATTACTAACTTAGCAAATTCGACTTGTAAATGGCTCAATTTGTCACGGTTTTCTTCTGTCAGATAATGTGGTAAATCAATGAAGAATTGATTGAGTTGGGTGATTTTTTCATCTGTTTGCTGTCGCTGTTTTACTAATGATACTTGATATATTTCACCTTTACTTCCGACTAGGCCTGCACTAAGTCCCCGCTCAGCTTGAAGCTGATAGACAATATCCGCAAATTGTTTAGTAACAGACGTGTACTGCAAAGCGTTTTGTGTTGCGCGTAATTTTTGGTATTTTTCAGAGACAGTGTTGTAGGCAAAAAACGCCAGGGTTAAAAGAGGCAGTAATAAAAGTATGCTGAGTTTAGTGCTAATACTGATATGTCTATTAAAAATCATAATAAAAACAACAAGTTAAAACAATGCTTATAATAGGTTTTGTAACTATGACTCCAGTTTTGTGCTGATGTAACACACAATTTCTGGCTCGTTCTATCTTGGTCAGTCATAATCATAAACACCCTTTATTCAAATCCGAGTCATTATTTATACAGCATAACAATTTGATTCTAGTTTTCTACAAACCAGCTGTCAATGCGAGTAAACTTAAACCCCATAGACTGTCTTAATCACAATACAGCTCAAAAACAAACCGTATCCTTTATGACCGAATCAGAACAAATCTTACATCGATACGAACTGATCCTCACCTCAGCGGGAGAAGGTATCTATGGGCTAGATCATGAAGGCAAAGGCACTTTTGTAAACCCTGCTGCTATCGCGATGACAGGCTGGACCAAAGAAGATGTGATTGGGCAGCCCGTACATGCACAACACCATCATAGCAAAATAAATGGTGATGACTATCCACAACATGAATGCCCTATTTATGCCGCTTTAAAAGATGGGGAAGTTCATCATGTCACCAATGAAGTATTCTGGCGTAAAGACGGTAGCTATTTTTCGGTTCATTACACCAGCACGCCTATCTGGGAAAATGGCGTTATCGTCGGAGCTGTCGTTGTTTTTCAAGATGTCAGCAAGATTAAACAAGCCGAGCACTCAATGGCTCGTTTGCAAAGGCAAAATGAATTACTACTGGCCTCTGCTGGTGAAGGTATTTGTGGTTTTGATTGCGCAGGTAATATGACCTTTATCAACCCTACTGCAACCTCCTTATTAGCATGGCCAGATCAGGATCTGACAGGACAAAGTATTCACGATATTTTTGGCATAAATGAGCCTAATGCGGCCGAATATTGTCCTGTGCAAAACATTATCCAAGGCAAAAAACGCTATCAGGCCAGTGACAAACTATTCTGGCGCCATGATGGTTCCAGTTTTTCAGTTGATTTTGTCAGCACTCCTATTTTAGAGGACAAAAAAGTACAAGGCGTTGTTCTGGTCTTTAGAGATATTACCGAGCGTAAACTTGCCGAGCAAAAACTCAAGTCGGCACTGTCTGAAATAAAACAATTACAAAACCGGCTACAGGCAGAAAATATTTATCTGCAAGAACAAGTCAATCTTAAACATAATTTTGCAGATATATTAGGACAAAGCCAGCCATTAAAAAGTGTATTGCATCAAGTAGAACAAGTCGCCCCCACTGAGACAACCGTATTAATACAAGGCGAAACAGGTACGGGTAAAGAACTTATCGCACGCGCATTACATAACCTAAGCCAACGCAAAGATCGCACTTTAGTTAAAGTTAATTGTGCCGCGCTGCCCAGCAATTTAATTGAAAGTGAACTGTTTGGACACGAAAAAGGCAGTTTTACGGGTGCTACCGTCAGGCGCATAGGACGCTTTGAACTCGCCGATGGCGGAAGCATTTTTCTGGATGAAATTGGCGAATTACCACTGGAACTACAAGCCAAACTCTTACGCGTGTTACAAGAAGGAGAAATTGAACGGCTAGGCGATTCTAAAACCATCAAAATAAATGTCCGAATCATTGCTGCAACTCACCGCGATTTAAAGCAAATGGTTCAACAAGGCGATTTTCGAGAAGACTTGTTTTACCGACTCAATGTATTCCCATTAACACTACCGCCATTACGCGACCGTAGAAACGACATATCATTACTAGCTCAGTGTTTTATTACAAAATATGCCAACAAAATGGGCAAACCGATTAAGCAGCTGCCTAAGGCCGCTATGGATAAATTACTGGACTACCCTTGGCCAGGGAATGTACGCGAACTGGAAAATGTGATTGAACGCGCCATTATTTTATCGCCAGAAAACAGCCTCCACATCCCTGAGTTAATAACCCCCAGCAATAACAAACAATTCAATACTGAAACTTTACTACCCTTAGCGGCAATGGAAAAGGCACATATTATTACAGTGTTAAAAACCACACACTGGCAAATTTCAGGTGCACAAGGCGCAGCCTCTATTTTAGAAATGCACCCTAATACTTTGCGCTCACGTATGAGTAAACTAGGGATTAGGCAGTCACTTTCTACTAAATAACACAATGTCGTTAATCAGCCTTCTTGGCCACAATAAACACGGCTTTGTTTTTACCCGGTTGCCATTGGTAGTCAATCTCAAAACC